>SKNG01000257.1 GCA_007120685.1 Paracoccaceae bacterium
CCACGATGCCGTTGGAATAGCGCGCGAAGTTCGAAATCAGCGCGGCGTTTTCCGGCTGCAGGATGAAGTTGATGAACTGCATCGCATTGTCGCGGTTGGGCGCATCGGCCAGCACCAGGGCGTTGTCCATCCACAGCGTGAAGCCGGTCTGCGGATAGCCGAAGGCGATGTCCTCGTTCTGAAGCCGGGCGCGCATGGTGGCCCCGTTCCAGCCGATCCCGGCGTGGAAGTCGCCCGCGACATAGTTGTCGACGGTGCCGTAATCCAGCGCCAGCCAATGCGGCTTGGCTTCCATCAGCATGTCCCGCACCTGCCGCAGGATGTCGCGGTCATCGGTGCAGCTTTCGCCGCCGACATAATAGATCGCCAGCGCCAGGACGCTGTCCATTTCCGGCACCAGGTTGATGCGCCCGGACAGTTCTTCCGGCGGGTCGAAGATGATGCCCAGATCGTTGATGTCGCCGGTATAGGTGGCGGTGTTCACGGTGATCCCGGTGGAACCCCAGGCCCAGGGCACCGAATATTCGCGGCCCGGGTCGAAGGGCACATCGACGAAACGCTCCTCGATATTGCCGCGGTCGGTCACGATCTCGGGGTCCAGCGGCTGCACCAGCCCCTCCGAAATCCAGGTCGGAATATAGGTGTCCGAGGGCACCACGATGTCGAAGCCGTGCCCGCCCTGCCGGACCCGGGCCAGCGCGGTGTCGTTGCTGTCGAAATCGGTGACATTGACGGTGATGCCGGTTTCGGCCTCGAACCGCTCCAGCAGTTCCGGGCTGGTATAATTGCCCCAGTTGTAGAGGTTCACCACCCCTTCGGCATGGGCCAGCGCGGTCGAGCCCATCAGGGCCGCGGCGGCAACTGCGATTGTTCTTTTCATGGTTGGTCTCCCCGTGGTGGTTTCGGCCCGTATGTCAGGCCGGGTTGGCTCATCGTCCGCGGGTGCGGGTGATGAGGAAGAAGGCTGTCACGATCATCACGGACAGCGCAAGGAACAAGGTGGCGATGGCGTTCATCTCGGGCGTGACGCCGCGCCGGAGCTGGCCCAGCATGTAGGTGGGCAGCGTATCCTGCCCGGCGGATTTGACGAATTCGGTGATCACCACGGTATCGAGCGAGATCACGAAGCTGAGCATGAAGCCGGCGAGGATACCGGGCACCAGCAGCGGCAGGGTAATGTAGCGAAAGGCCTGCGCCGGGCTGGCGTAAAGATCGGCCGCAGCGGATTCCAGCGCCGGGTCCAGCGTCTCCAGCCGAGCGCGGATCGACAGATAGGCGAAGGGGATGCAGAAGGCGGTATGCGCGGCGACCAGATAGCCCATGCCGTCATAGCCGGTCTGCACCTTGATCGCCGCCACGAAGATCAGAAGCGCGATGCCGGTGACGATCTCGGGCACCATCAGCGGCTGGTTGATCAGCGCATAGATCATCGTCTGGCCCGGAAACCGTCCCACCCGGGTCGTGCCCAGCGCCGCCAGCGTCGCCAGCACCGTGGCGATCGAGGCCGCGGTCAGCGCCAGCCCCAGCGAGCGCAGCGAGACATCGCGCACCTGCCGGTTCTGGAACGCGGCCTCGTACCATTGCAGCGAGAAGCCTTCCCAGACCGCCTGCGACGGCCCGGCATTGAAGGAGAAGAACACCAGGATCACGATCGGCAGATAGAGCATCGCGAAGGTGAAGACCGCCACCGCGCCGAAACCCGGCAGGCGGCGGACGGAAAATCCCTTTTCAGGCGCGGCGCTAGACACGGCGCTCTCCGTCATTGCGGCCCACGGTGCGCAGATAGAATATCAGCGCGCCCACCACGACGATCAGCATCAGCATCGCCAGCGCCGCGCCCAGCGGCCAGTTGCGCCCCTGCCCGAACTGCAGCGCGATCAGATTGCCCAGCATCATCGTGCGCCCGCCGCCCAGCACGCGCGGCGTGACATAGGCGCCGATGGCCGGGATGAAGACCAGGATCGAGCCGGCGATGAACCCCGGCTTTACCTGCGGCAGGATCACATGCCACAGCACCATCAGCCGGCTGGCGTATAGGTCGTAGCCGGCCTCGACCAGGCGGAAATCCATCTTGTCCATCGCCGCATAGAGCGGCAGCACCATCAGCGGCAGGAAGACATAGGCCATGCCCACCAGCACCGCGAAATCGGTGAACATCATCTGGATGGGGCCGTCGATCAGCCCCAGACCCTGCAGCAGGGTGTTTATGGTGCCGTTGTTGCGGATCATCTCCTGAATGGCGAAGGTCCGGATCAGCAGGTTGGTCCAGAACGGGATGGTGATCAGGAACAGCCAGATGGTGCGGGTATGAGGCGGCCGCGTGGCGATGAACCAGGCGGTCGGAAAGCCCAGGATCGCGCAAAGCAGCGTGGTTTGCAGCGACAGCGAGATCGAGCGCCAGAAGATCGCCAGATGCGAGGTGTTCCAGGTCACCACATCGGGGTCGAAGATATCGCGCCGAAAGAAGACCCGGAACCAGGCGTCAGTGGAAAACTCCCATGTCACGCCGCCGAGGGTGCCCGGCGTCAGGAAGGAATAGACCACCACGATCAGCAAGGGCCCCGAGGCCGCGAGGATCAGCACCGTCAGCGCCGGTGCGCAGAGCAGCCATTTCCAGCGATGCGCCGCCCAGCCGCCGGGCCTTGCCACGTCCGGGGGCGCGTCGGCGGCGGCGCCGGCCGGGTCGGCGGGATCGACAGGCGCGACCATGGCCCTAATCCTCCAGCACGCGCAGCGCGCCCGGCGCCAGAGACAGGCCCAGCTTTTCGCCCGTGGCGGGCGGGGGCTGGTCCGGACGGTTCTGGCGGCGCAGCACGAAGGGCTGCCCGTCGGTCAGGGTCAGCTGCAGATGCGTGTCGGTGCCGAAAAAGACAGCGCCGTCCACCGTGGCGGTGAGTTCCGCCTCCTCGGGGCCGGTGATCGCGGCCTGTTCGGGGCGGATCACGGCGGTGACATCGGCGCCGGTGGCCGGGCGCATCCCGTCCGGCAGGCGGGCCGTGGCGGGCTTGCCGCCGGGCAGGGTAAGCGTGGCGGTCGCGCCGTTGACCGATGCCACCGGCAGGACCAGGAAATTCGTCTCGCCGATGAAATCGGCCACGAAGCGGTTGACGGGCGCGTTGTAGATTTCGGTGGGCGCGCCCATCTGCAGGATCCGCCCCGCGCTCATCACCGCCACCCGGTCGGACATCGTCAGCGCCTCTTCCTGATCATGCGTGACGAAGACAAAGGTGATCCCGGTCTCGGCCTGCAACCGCTTCAATTCGCCCTGCATCTCCTTGCGCAGCTTCAGATCCAGCGCCGAAAGCGGCTCATCGAGCAGCAGCACCCGCGGCCGGGGTGCCAACGCGCGGGCCAGCGCCACCCGCTGTTGCTGCCCGCCCGAAATTTCCGCGGGGCGCCGTTCTGCCAGCGCCTCCATCTGCACCAGCCGCAGCATATCGGCCGTGGTCGCTTCGACCTCGCGCTTCGACTTGCCCAGCATCTTCAGGCCAAAGCCGATATTCTGCGCCACGGTCATATGCGGAAACAGCGCGTAGGACTGAAAGACGGTGTTCACCGGGCGGCGGTTGGGGCCAAGCCCCGCCACCTCGGCCCCGTTGATGCGCAGCGATCCGGAGGTCGGCTGCTCGAACCCCGCGATGACGCGCAAGAGCGTGGTCTTGCCGCAGCCCGAGGGGCCGAGAAGCGTGAAGAACTCACCCGTGGCGATGGTCAGGTCGATATCGGTCAAGGCGTGAAAGGCTGCCGCGCCCTGGCCGAAGACCTTGTTGACGCCGGCGATGTCGATCTCGCCGCGAATGCCAGCGTCCTGCACCCTCGCGTCCATCTGACCCCCTTTTCTTGCTCTTTCAGCCTGCCCCACGCCGCCCGCGTTAATCAAGCCATTTCGGCCGCATCCCAGACCACGCGCCCGCCGCAGACGGTCCGCGCCACCGAAAGGCTGCCGATTTCATCAGGCGCCACCGCCTCGACATCGCCGGAAAGCACCACCAGATCGCCCAGGTAACCGGGCTTCAGCATGCCCTTCCGGTCATCCGTGTGTTCGGCATGGGCGCCGCCGATGGTATAGGCCGCAAGCGCCTGATGCAGGCTGACGCGCTGATCCTCGGCGCCCTCGTAGGTGGGCCGGGTCAGGGCGGTCTGTATGCAGCGCAGGGGGTTGGGGTCTGCCACAGGCCAGTCGCTGCCAAAGGCCAGATGCGCGCCGGCCTCGGCAAGGCTGCGGCAGAGAAACGCATCCGGCCAGCGGTTCCGGCCGATCACGTTCAGGGTTTCCTGCAGCGGAAAATCCTGCCCGCCCGGCACATGGCAGGGCTGGACCGAGGCGGTGACGCCCAGCGTGGCCAGCCGTGGCACATCGGCGCGGTCGATCATCTCGATATGTTCGATCCGGTGGCGCGCATCGCGCCGGCCATTGGCCTTTTGCGCCGCCTCATA
>SKNG01000178.1 GCA_007120685.1 Paracoccaceae bacterium
CGCGCGCTGGTCGGCGATCAGGCGCAGATCAAGGATGATCTGGTCATGGGGTCCGAGGATTTCGCCGACATGCTGCAGGTGGTGCCGGGGGCTTATTGCACCGTGGGGCATTCGGGGTCGGTGCCGCTGCACAATCCCGGTTTCGTCCTTGATGATGCGATGCTGCCGCTGGGCGCGGCGCTGCTGGCGCGCATGGTCGAGGCGCGCGGGGCGGCGGGCTAAAGCGCGATCTTGTCAGATGGAAACCGAAGGAAGCGAGCGCCCTGCGGGTATCGCGAAAAACGGGCCTTCGAAGGCCCGTACCACGCGCGTTCGAACGCGCGTTCCCGCCCCCGCCCTTGCCGTCGGTTCAGGGACGCAAGCCCTGCCCGCAGGCATCGCGAGAGAGATACAGGCAGCCGTGAAGGTAGGCTCGGGAACGTCGCTTCTGTTTGAAGCCGTCACACTTCAGGCCCGCGCGCGGCTGAGACAGCAATCGGCCATCAGGGGGAGGACCCATGGAAAACCGACCGGATACCCCGTTCACCGGGCCTGACCTCTGCGCGCTGAGCGCCTGCGCGGTCGTGGACCTGTTGCGCCGCGGCGCCGTCTCGCCCGTCGAGGTTCTGGAGGCCTCGCTCCAGCGGACCGAGGCGGTGGACGGCGCCGTCAACGCCATGGTGACCCGCTGCCCCGACCGCGCGCGCGCGGCGCTGGCGGACCTGCCGGCGCATGCGGAACAGCATGCGGCGCATCCGGGGTGGCTGGCGGGCCTGCCCATCGCGATCAAGGATCTGACAGCCGTGGCCGGGGTGCGCACGACATCCGGCTCGATGGCCTTTGCCGACCATGTCCCGGATCAGTCCGACCCGATGGTCACCCGGCTGGAGGCGCGCGGCGGCGTGGTGGTGGGCAAGACCAACACCCCGGAATTCGGCGCCGGCGGCAACACCTGGAACCATGTCTTCGGCATGACCCGCAACCCCTGGGACACGCGGCTGAACTGCGGCGGCTCGTCGGGCGGGGCGGCGGTGTCGCTGGCCTCGGGGCAGGTCTGGCTCAGCCATGGCTCGGACCTCGCCGGCAGCCTGCGCACGCCCGCGGCCTATAGCGGTGTGATCGGCCTGCGCCCCAGCCCCGGGCGCTGCGGCGGCGCGCCCGAGGCGCATGGCTTCAACACCGAGGCCGTGCAGGGCCCTATGGCCCGCTCGGTCGCCGATACGGCGCTGTTCATGGACGCGATGGCGGGGTTCGATCCGATCTGGCCGCTGTCGATAGAGGCCCCCGCGACCCCGTTCCAGACCGCCGTTCAGCAGGCCGACAGCCGGGTGCGCATCGGCTTCGCGCCGGATCTGGGCGGTTTCGGCTTCGTCGATCCGGTGATCCGCGCGGCAATGGCGCGGGCGATGGCGGCGGTCGAACGCGCCGGCGGCACGGTGGAAGAGGCCTGCCCGCCCTTGGACGGGCTGGAGCGCACCTATCTGACGCTGCGCGCGATGTTCTGGGCCGCGCTGCCCGGCCGCGCCCCGGCCGAGGTGCAGACCCATTACAAACCCACCCTGCGCCAGAACATCGACCATGGCCTGAGCCTGCCAGCCGATACCATCTATGACGCGATGCTGACCCGAACCACGCTCTATCACGCCTGCCGGGCGTTTCTGGAGCGGTTTGACGTGCTGGCCTTTCCGGCCATGGGCGTGCCCGCCGGCCCGGTAGAGCAGGAATACCCGCCGCAGATCGACGGCCAGCCCGTTACCGACTATGTCGATTGGCTGAAGTTCAGCTTCCTGTCGGTGGCGACCAGCCTGCCCGCGCTGAGCATGCCCTGCGGCTTCACGCCCGAGGGCATGCCGGTGGGGCTGCAATTGCTGGGCCCGCCGCGGGGCGAGGCGAAGCTTCTGGCGGTGGCCCGCGCCATCGAGGATGCGCTGGGCGGCCCCCTTGGCCCAATCGATCCGGTCGTCCGGGCGTGAGGCACGGCGGCGACGGCAAGGCTGCGTCGCATCGCGGGCAGCCATTGACCAGCGCGGAAGCGCATCAAGGGGTGCCGCTCTACCAGGTGCTACCGCGGACCCGGCAAGCCGGTGCCTGAAAGGCAATTTACCAATAGTTCAGTATATTACGTGTTGTCAGGTACGGATGGGGGGGATGCCGCCTTTATCACGCTGCTGATCAAATGTCTCACTGTTGGACCTGCACGCCTCGAACCGGAAAACTGTTCCTCGGCACGCTGGTCCCATCTCTCGCCCGGCCGACCAGCCCGGGCGGCGCCCACCCTGTCTATTGGATTTGTGCCATGATGGTATCGGCAGCGCCCCCGTTGCGACCCTGGGCTTGAAGCCCGCGGGGAGGCCGGGGGCGCAGCGGATCGCATGCCCGGGGGCTGCTTTTGGCCCGCTTCCGGTGTCGCTGCCGCCATCTGACGCTTGGGCGGGCGAGCAGCCGTCGCTGATCGTGGCCATCGCCAGCGAGTCCGATGATGGCTTTGACCCGATCCGCGGCTGAGGCAGCTATGGGCATGGCACCTCGCTGCGGCGCAAAACCGCCGATTAGCAGCACACCCTGCTTACCCGCGTCAGGCCGTTGGTGAGGGGCCAGCAGAGCGATCTGCCATTCTGTTGGCCACCCGTCTGCGGCCAGCCTGAAGCTGCTTACGCACTGCCCCGGCTCAGTTCCCGGTAAGGCGCAGCCGGCGCCCCTCGCGCTGCAGGAAGCTTTGCAACTGCCGGCCCAGCGGTTTGTCAAAGGCCCCGGTATGCCAAGCCAGGTAATAGGGCTCTGGCAGCGGCAGGCGCAGATCGAAAGGACAGATCAGCCGACCCGAGGCCAGATCCTGCGCGATCATCGACCCCTGCCCCAGCACGAACCCGCGCCCGTTGATCGCCGCATCGATGGCCGCCGCCGATAGCGAGAAGCTCAGCGCCGGCGCGGCGGGCGCGCTTTTCGTCCCCAGCCGCAGCGCATAATCGCTCCAGTCCGGCGGCGGGCGGTGGCTTTCGTCCCAGGCGACATGCAGAAGCGGCGCCGACAGCACGTCGCGCGGATGGCCCAGGCGCAGCCGCCGCGCCAGTTCCGGCGCGCAGGCCGGACTGACCCAGTCGCGGAACAGTTCCACATGGCGGCCATAGGCCCGCCCGGCCTCGCCATAGGTCAGGCGGAAATCCATCGTGACGCCCAACTCGCCCTCGCGCTCGGCCGCGATCAGCCGGGTCACCGCGCCGGGCGCCTGCGCACTCCAGTCGATCATCAGCGGCGCCAGCCATTTCTCGGCCAGCGAGGGCAGGCAGGACACCACCAGCCCGGCATTGCGCGCACCCTCGACAATGCGCTGATGGGTGCCGCGCATCTGCCCGAAGGCCTCGGACACGCCGGCGGCATAATCCTCGCCCCAGCTGGTCAGCACCAGGCTGCGCCCCCGGCGTTCGAACAGCGCCACACCCAGGCCGGCCTCCAGTTGCCGCACATGCTGGCTGACAGCGCTGGGGCTGACGCCCAGTTCCCGCGCCGCAGCCGAAACGGTGCCGTGGCGGGCCACCGCCTCGAACACCTGGAGGGCACGGATGGGGGGAAGCGAGGTGAACATGGGCAGGGTCCGGCGCTGGCTTTGAAGCTGAGCTTCACAACGATGAAGCCCGCGCCCCGTTTACGCAAGGGCGATAGCGGGTAGGGTCGCAATAACAGGAAGGAGCGATGAATGTTTGTTCGCAATGCATGGTATGTCGCCGCCTGGAGCAGCGAGATCGGCGCGGCGCTGACCCCGGTGCGCATGCTGGACGAGGCCATCGTGCTGACCCGGATGAGCGATGGCCGGGTGGCGGCGCTGGAAGATGCCTGCCCGCACCGCAAGCTGCCGCTCAGCATGGGGCGCCGGCAGGGCGACATGGTGGAATGCGGCTATCACGGGTTGACCTTCGATGGCACCGGCACCTGCACCCGCGTGCCCGGCGCCGAGCGTGTGCCGCATCGCGCCCGGGTGCGCAGCTATCCTGTGCAGGAACGCTATGGCATGGTCTGGCTGTGGATGGGCGAGGCGGCGCTGGCCGATCCCGCACTTATCTTTCAGGTGGAAAACTGGGGCGATCCGGCCTGGGGCGTGAACACGGGCGACGCGATGGAGGTCGCCTGCAACTACCTCTACCTGACCGACAACCTGCTGGATCCCAGCCATGTCGCCTGGGTGCATCCCACCAGCTTCGGCAATGCCGCCTGCGAGGAGACGCCCCTGGAAACCACGGTGGCCGACAACGCGGTGACCGTCTGGCGCTGGATGAAGGGGGTGGAACCCGCGCCCTTCTACAAGCCCTTCCTGCGTTTCGACGGCCTTTGCGACCGCAAACAGCATTACGAGGTGCACGCGCCCTGCCATGCCATCATCCGCGCCTTCTTCGTGCCCGCCGGCACGGGCGGCGAGGGGCGACCACTGCATGACGATGCCTTCATCATGGACAGCTTCAACTTCATGACTCCGGTTGACGCGCGCCATACCCGCTATTTCTGGTTCCAGATGCGCAACTTTGCCCCGGACGACCCCGAGGTCTCGGCGCTGTTCGCCAAATCCGTGCGCGGCGCGTTCGAGGAGGACCGCGTGGTGCTGGAGGCGGTGCAGCAGGGCATGGACGCGATGCATACGCCCAATCTGGACCTGGGCATCGACCTGGGACCAAAGCGGTTTCGCCAGATGGTCGCCCGGCGTATCGCCGAGGAACAGACCAGCCGCGAAGCCGCCGAATGAACAGGGCGACGCTCAGCACCGCCAAGCGCCCCGCGGACCTTCCGGCGCTGAACGAACATATCGCGGCGCTGCCGCCCTACAATGCCGGCCTGTCCCTGGCCGAGGCGCAGCGGCTGGGCGGGCGGGAAGACATGGCGCGGCTGGCCAGCAACGAAAACCCCGATGGCTGCGCCCCGGGCGTGCTGGCCGCGCTGACCGGCGCGGCGCTGGAGCCCTGGCGCTATGCCGACCCTTCCTGCACCGCCCTGCGCGCGGCGCTGGAGGCGCATACCGGCGTGACGGCGGATCGGATCGTCATCGGCAACGGCTCCGAAGAAATGATCCTGGCGGTCATCCGGGTGCTGCTGGGGCCGGGGCGTGATTTGCTGACGGTGCTGCCCAGCTTCGGCCTGCACGGGATCTGCGCCACCTCGCTGGGCGCGGGCGTGGCGCATGTGGCGATGACGCCGCAGGGCGGGTTCGACATTGACGGCCTCTGCGCGGCGCTGGCGCGGAGGCCGGCGATGCTGGCGCTGTCCAGCCCCTGGAACCCGGTTGGCCCGGCGCTGGATGCCCCGGCGCTGGACCGGCTGCTGGCCGCCGCCGACCCGGCCCGCACGGCAATCCTGTTCGACGAGGCCTATTTCGAATATGCCGACCCGGCCAACCGGCCCGATGCGCTGACCATGCTGGCGCGCTGGGGCGGGCACTGGGCATCGCTGCGCAGCTTTTCAAAGGCCTGGGGGCTGGCCGGGCTGCGGGTGGGCTATGCGCTGTGTTCCAGCCCGGCGCTGGCCGTGGCGGTGACCAACGCCAAGACCCCCTTCAACGTCAACGCCGCCGCCCAGGCCGCCGCGCTGGCCGCGCTGGACGACCCGGCATGGATGCAGGCCTCGGTCGCGCGCTGCGCCGCCGAGCGCGCGCGCATGGCCGCCGCGCTGGCCGGGATGGGCCTGTTCATGCCCCCATCGCAGACGAATTTCCTGTTCATCGACCTGCGCCGCGATGCCGAGCCGGTAGCGGCGGCGCTGCTGCGCGAGGGCGTGATCGTCAAACCCTGGCGCGAGCCTCGCTATGAAAGCTTCTTGCGCGTGACCATCGGTACGGCAGCGGAAAACGAACGTTTCCTGGCCGCGATGCGAAAGCTTGCCTGAACCATAAGCCACAACAACAGCCAACAAGGAGGTTATCCATGACCAGACTAACCCTTTCCCGCCGCGGCCTGCTGGCCGCCGGTGCCCTGGCCCCGGCCGCGCTGGCCACGCCGGCCCTGTCGCAGAACCGGCAGGAATTGCGCATGGTCACGTCATGGCCGAAGAACCTGCCCGGCGTCGGCACCGCCGCCGAACGCTTTGCCGAGCGGCTGACCACCATGTCCGACGGCCGCCTGACGGTGCGCGTCTTTGCCGCCGGCGAACTGGTCCCGGCCTTCGAAACCTTCGACGCCGTGGCCACCGGCACGGCCGATATCGCGCACACCGCCTCTTTCTACCACCTGTCGAAATCCCGCGCCGCGGCCTTCTTTACCGGCGTGCCCTTTGGCCTGGTGACCGACGAATACAACGCCTGGATCAAGTTCGGCGGCGGGCAGGAGCTGTGGGACGAGCTTTACGGCGAATTCGGCCTGCGCGCCTGGAACGTCGGCAACAGCGGCACGCAGATGGCCGGTTGGTTCGCCAATCCGATCAATTCCGTCGATGACATGCAAGGCCTGCGCTTCCGCAGCGCCGGGCTGGGCGGCGAGGTGCTGCGCCAGGTCGGTGTCAATGTGGTCAACCTGCCCGGGGGCGAGATCTTCGCCGCCCTGCAGGCCGGCACCATCGACGGCACCAAATGGGTGGCGCCCTGGTCGGATCTGGCCTTCGGCTTTCACCGGGTGCTGAGCAACTACCATTATCCCGGCGTGCTGGACCCTGGTGCGGCGATCGAACTGATCATCGGGCGCGAGCGGTTTGACGAGATGCCGGCCGATCTGCAGCAGATGCTGGTCGTCGCCTGCAACTCGGAAAACGAGATGTATCAGATCGAAACCCGCGCCAACAACGCCGCCTCACTGCGGGTGCTGACCGAGGAACACGGCGTCAATATCGCGCCGCTGCCCGATGACGTGATCATCGCGCTGGGCAATGCGGCGGGCGAGGTGGTGGCAAGCCTCGGTGATGATGACGACATCAGCCGGCGCATCCTGGAAAGCTATGTCGCCTTCCGCAACAATGCACTGCCCTGGTCCGGCCATGGCGAATTCGGCTACGGCCGGGCGCGGGCGCTGGACTACAACTATCCCAGCTGAGCCGGGGCGTGGCCTTGCCGGATTGGCCCGCTAATGGCGCGGCGGCGCTTGATCGCGCCATCTCGGGGGTGAATTCCTGGATCGGCCGGGCGCTGGCCTGGCTGATCCTGCCCGTGGTGATGGTGCAATTCGCCATCGTGCTTCTGCGCTATGTCTTCGGATATGGCCTGATCGCCATGGACGAGGCGATCCTCTTCATGCATGCCACCCTGTTCATGGGCGCCGGCGCCTATGCGCTGGCCAGCGACAGCCATGTGCGCGTCGATATCTTCTACGGCACGCGCAGCCCGCGCTATCGCGCGCTGGTCGACGGGCTGGGCGTGCTGCTGCTGCTATGGCCGGTCTGCGCTTTCCTGATCTGGATCGGCTGGGGCTATGTGATGCGGTCCTGGCGGATATTCGAGGGCTCTGGCCACCGCGACGGGCTGGCGGGCGTGTTCCTGATCAAGACCTGGATCCTGGTGCTGCCGATGCTGCTGGGCCTGCAGGGCCTGGCGATCCTGATGCGCGCCGGTCTGGTGCTGTCGGGCAGGGCCCCGGATATGCACCCGCCACAGGCGGCCCCGGCAACGGAGGCGATCTGATACGACATCCGGTTGACTGGGGCGAGACGCAGAGGCACTGGCGAGAAACGGGCTTTCGAAAGCCCGTTTCCACGCGCCTTCGAAGGCGCGTCCCCCGCGCCTGCCGAAGCTATCAACCGAAAACGGCATGAGACCCCCGACACCACCACGCCCGCCACCGCGCTGCCTGCCCCCTGCCCTGCCCTGACCCCCGCCCCCGCCCCCGCCCAAGAGCCCAAGAGCCCAAGAGTCCCGGCCGATGACGCTTGCCACTATCCTTGACCTGCTGATGTTCGCCACCCTTTGCGTGGCGATCCTGCTGGGCTTTCCCGTCGCCTTCACCCTGGCCGGGGTCAGCCTGCTGTTCGCCTTCCTCGCCTCGGCGCTGGGCGTTTTCGACCTTAACATCCTCGCCGCCTTTCCGCAGCGCATCTGGGGGATCATGCAGAACGGCGTGCTGCTGGCGATCCCGCTCTTCATCTTCATGGGGCTGATGCTGGAACGCTCGCGCATCGCCGAGGCGCTGCTGGAGGTCATGGGCCGCGCCATGGGCCGGCTGCGCGGGGGGCTGGGCCTGTCGGTCATCGTGGTGGGCGCGCTGATGGCGGCCTCGACCGGCATCATCGGCGCCACCGTGGTCACCATGGGCCTGCTGTCGCTGCCCACCATGCTGCGCCACGGCTACGCGCCGCCGCTGGCCTCGGGGCTGATTGTGGCCTCGGGCTCGCTGGGCCAGATCATCCCGCCCTCGATCGTGCTGATCCTGCTGGGCGAGGTGATGGCCAATGCCTATCAGCAATCGCAACTGGCGCAGGGCATCTTCTCGCCGGAAACGATCACCGTCAGCGACCTTTTCGCCGGCGCGCTGCTGCCCGGGCTGCTCCTGGTGGTGGCCTATGCCGTCTATCTGCTGATCCGCGCCTTTCTGGACCCGTCCTGCGCCCCGGCCCTGCCCGCATCAGCCCGCGCCCGGGTCACGCTGGCCGAAGTTTCAACCGCGCTGGTGCCGCCGCTGGTGCTGATCCTCGCGGTGCTGGGCTCGATCATCTTCGGCATCGCCACCACCACCGAAGCCGCCGCCGTGGGCGCGCTGGGCGCGATCCTTCTGGCAGGGCGGCAGTTGCGGCCGGAACGGCAGTGGCCGGTGCTCTTGGGCGGGCTGGCCATCGTGGCGCTGCTGGTGCTGTCAGCCATCACCGATATCCGCATCACCCGCAGCGTGATCACCCCGGGCGAGCAGGCGGTAATCGCGCTGGCGGTGGTGCTGTCGGCGGTGGTGGCCTGGGCGGTGATCGCCAGCCTCGGCGTGGCGCTGCGAAGGGGCGTGCTGCGCGAGGCGGTGGAGGGCACGGCGCGGCTGACGGCGATGGTGTTCATGATCCTGATCGGCGCCACGCTCTTCACGGTGGTGTTTCGCGGCCTGGGCGGGGACGAGACGGTGCGCGCGCTGCTGGAGGGCGTGCCGGGCGGGGTGACGGGGGCGATCCTGGCGGTGATGCTGGCGATGTTCATCCTTGGCTTCTTTCTGGATTTCATCGAGATCACGCTGGTCATCGTGCCGGTGGTGGCGCCGGTGCTGCTGATGATGGGGGTGGATCCGATCTGGCTGGCGATCATGATGTCGGTCAACCTGCAGACCTCCTTCCTGACCCCGCCCTTCGGCTTCGCGCTGTTCTATTTGCGCGGCGTGGCGCCCCGCAGCCTGCCGACACTGGCCATCTATCGCGGCGCCCTGCCCTTCATCTTGTTGCAACTCATGATGCTGGCACTGCTCTGGTGGGCGCCGGCGCTGGTTACATGGCTGCCCGAATACCTGTTGGGTTGACCGGTGCCAGGCACTCGGCGGGACGCGAGACGTCTGACAGCCTGCTACCCACGCCGCCCACCATGCGCAGGCTGTCGAACCTGCGTTCGGGACGGGCGGCAAGGCTGCGGGCCAGATACAGCCAGTAACTGGCCGTCGAGACGCGCCAGTCGCCCTTGCGCCCGAAGCTTTCGGCAATCTGGCGATGCGCCTCTTGCCATTCCGGCGCGAACTGCCGGCAGTAGCCGCGCCAGCACTGGTCAATAATGCTCAAGCCCGAGGCGCCAAACAGGTCGGTCAGGCTTTGCAGGGTGAAGAAATTCAGATGCCGCGGCACGTCCAGCCAGAACCAGAACGGGGCGAAATGCCGCGCGCCCAGGCAGTCGTTGTTGGGCACCTCGGCAATGACCTTCCCGCCGGGACGCAGCAGCGCCACCGCATTGCGCATCGCCGCGGCCGGGTCCAGACAATGTTCCAGCACATGCACGAAGATCACCGCGTCATAGCCTTCCGCCGTCCCGTCGCGCGGCGTCAGCGCCGCCGGCAGCGCCTCGGCGGTGCCGTCATGCACGCACAGGCCGCGCTGGCGGGCGACGCTGCGCGCCTGGGGGTCGGGCTCGACCCCGGTTACCTGATGGCCAAGCGAGGCCAGCAGCATCAGGTTCGACCCGTCGCCGCAGCCGATCTCCAGCACGCGCTGCGGCGCCGGACCCAGCGCCTGTGCCCACCAGTCGGTGTCCGGTTCGGTGCCGTTGTCGGCCATCCAGGACAGCCGGGTCAGCAAACGTTGCCCCGGACCGGGGCGACGTGACGCCGGATCAGCCTCGCCATGGGTGTAGTAGTCGGACATCGCGTAGAAGCCCGGCACCTCGTCCGGCGTGGGACGCGGCCAGACCTGGCCAAAGCCGCGCGCCTTGTCCCACAGGATGTCGTGGCCTTGCCGCACCGCAGGACGCCGCCAGTCGCACGGCATGCGCATCCAGATCGCGGCCGAGGCCGGGTCGATGTCGAAGCTGGGCGCCATATTCTCCATCGCTGCGGCGGGACGGCAGCTTGCCGTCCTTGCGCGACTTATGGAGAAAGGGAGTGCAGCGCAAGATGCCGTCAACGAGGCCGAATTGCACCGCAGAAGACTGTGCGCCGATATGAGCCATCGGAAAAGCGGGACAGGACCGTGGCGGCACGAAAGAGTGACTTCGGCCCGTCGGGTCAGGAAACGAAAAAACGCTGCAGGGTCAGCGCAGGGTGGTCACCGTTGCCGTACCGCGGCCCTGGTTCTGGGTCCCGCGCACCTGATTGCCCCGCGTTTCAACCAGCAGGCAATTCGTTCCAGTTTCGGTGGTGCCGATGATCAGGTTGCGGCAGACAAAGCCCTGATGCCACTGCCAGCGGCCGCGCATCGCCTGGCCATCCCACTCACCGGTTACCCGGCCGTCGCTATGCCAGGTCACATGGCCCCGCCCCTCGGCCACTTGCAGGCGATCCACCAGACGGGCGCGGAAATCTGCTTCCGAGGTGACACGGCTCCAAGCATCGGCGGCGGTTGCACTAAGCGTCAGGACAGCCGTCACAACAACAAGCAAACGAAACATCACTCACCCCCTGATACAAACGGCAACCGCGTTGCAATTCGTGTACCGGTGAAGAACGCTCAAGTAGAGAAACATAAGAGGAAGTGATACGCAAGAAAATTTTTCCTTCCTGTTCGCCTGTGTTCGCCTGGCTTTCGCAAAGAAAAGGCCCGCGCGATGGCGGGCCCTTTGGATGGCATGAGCGGCGGATCAGCGCTTGGAGAACTGGAAGCTGCGCCGCGCCTTGCGCTTGCCGTATTTCTTGCGCTCCACCACGCGGGCGTCGCGGGTCAGGAAGCCCGCGGCCTTCAGCGCCGGGCGCAGCGCCGGGTCGTAAAGCTGCAGCGCCTTGGAGATGCCGTGCTTTACCGCGCCCGCCTGACCGGAAAGCCCGCCGCCGGCGACCGTCGCCATGACGTCGAACTGGTCGGTCACGCCGGCCACCTGGAAGGGCTGGCGCAGGATCATCTGCAGCACGGGCCGCGCGAAATAGGCGTTGATTTCCTTGCCATTGACCGTCACCCGACCGGACCCGGGCTTGATCCAGACGCGGGCCACCGCGTCCTTGCGCTTGCCGGTGGCATAGGCCCGGCCCAGCGCATCGCGCTGCGGCTCGCGCAGCGGCGCGGTCTCGGTGTCGGCCGATGCGGCAGCGGCAGCGGTAGCGGTGGCGGCGCCGGCGACGGCGTCCTTCAGCGCATCGAGGGACTTGATCTCTTCGGCCATGATCACGCGCTCCGGGTGTTCTTGGGATTCATCGACCGCAGGTCCAGCACCTCGGGCTGCTGGGCTTCATGCGGGTGCTGGCTGCCTGCATAGACGCGCAGATTGGTCATCTGCTGGCGCGACAGCGGGCCGCCGGGCAGCATGCGCTGCACCGCCTTCACCACCACGCGCTCGGGGTGCTTGCCCTCGATGATCTGGCGCGCGGTGCGGCTCTTGATCCCGCCGGGATAGCCGGTGTGCCAGTAATAGGTCTTCTGGTCGCGCTTGCGGCCGGTCATCTGCACCTTGTCGGCGTTGATGACGATGATGTTGTCGCCCATGTCCATATGCGGTGTGAAGCTGGGCTTGTGCTTGCCGCGCAGGCGGGCGGCGACGATCGTTGCAAGGCGGCCCAGAACGATGCCATCGGCATCGATCAGGATCCACTTCTTCTCGATCTCCGCCGGTCTTGCGGTATAGGTTTTCATGTCCGTCCCCGGGATCGCTGAGTGTCAATGGCGGGCCGGAATGCCGGGCCACCCTGATGGCAAACGCTTGCTGACGCAGGCGCGAAGGATGCGCTGTTTCTAGCGATTGCCACCGCCACGTCAAGGGCCTTCGATCCATAAAATTCCTTTGTAATCAAAGCACTATAAATTAGGTGTCAATATACCCCATATCAGACGACGTCTCCCTGAGGTGTTCCGCTGGCGGGCGCCCAGTTGATGCCGCGATGGTCAAACCCGCCTTGCAGCGTCGGCTTGACGATATCGAAATAGGGCGAGATGTCGAAATCGCGCGGCGCGAACAGCGAATGGTGGCGGATATGCCAGACCTCGCGCCGGGCCCGGCGCGAGGCGCCCCTTGCCCGCGACAGCCTGATCCGCGGCAGGACCGGATAGCGCACCGACTGGAAGGCCCTGGCGATCAGGGTCGAGCAGATCGCCCGCGTCGGGTCACCCGAACCGAGGCTGATCATCCGCCGGCGAAAGCGCGCCGGCACCGGCGGGGTCGGCAGCAGGTAGCGCGCCAGATCGAAGACATTGCGCAGATCATATTGCAGCCTAATCTGCGCGCACATGAAGTCGGCCACCTTGCGGCGCTCGGCCGGGTCCAGCCCGGCGGGCCGGCACAGGCGAACATTGTGGCGGGCATATTTGGACAGCGGCGACTGGTGGCAGCCCTGCATCAGCGTCACCTCGACAAGCAGGCAGTCATCGGCGCCGGCGCCCCGGGCACTGATATCGGCCACGCAGAGCGCGGCATGCGACCAGGTGCTCTGCGTCAGATACTTGATTGCCCCGGAAACGCGCGCGCGCCCCTCGACCAGCAGCACATCACCCACCCTGATCGTGCGGCAAAGCGCCTCGAAATCGGGCGGCACCGAGGGTTCGTAATCGGGCGGCTCGTATTCAAGGAAACGGCGGAGCAGCCGCCCCATGAAGCGGCAAACAGCGTTATACATGCGCCCGATCACCGGCCCTGAACCTCCGCTCTTTTCCGGGCGACCGGCAAGTGCAAGCGCCCGAGGATCTGTTCGCTGCCTGCTCGGGGCAGGTTACCATGCGACAGGGGGCGCTGTCATCGTGGGCGGGGGCAGGATCGCCGCCCGCTCAGCGCAGGCGGGGCGGGCGCGCGGGGTCCGTGCCGGGCGCTGGGCGCGGCCTGGTGGCGCGCTCGGGCGGCTGGAAGGGAACCGGGGTCAGCACCAGGCCGGCCTCGGTAATCGGCACCATTGCGGCCTCGGTGGGAAAAATCACGTCAAGCACAGCTTCATCCAGGCCCGAAAGCAACAACGCCTCGCTCACCCTCCGTGCCAGCGGTGCCCGCGCCGGCTGCGGCACCCCGGCAAGCGCCAGCACCAACCCCTTGCCGCCTCCCTCCCAGCGCGCGCTGGCCAGCACCGCAGCCTGCAACCCCGGCACCCCGGAAAGCCGCCGCTCCAGCGCCGGGCGCAGCAGCGCCAGCGCCGGCGCCGGCAGATCGGGCGGGCCGAAACCGACCGCCGCGCCATCCGCCCGGGCCGGCTGGGCCGCGCTTTGCGCCAGCGTCTCGGTCAGCCAGCGCAACGCGTCGGCAGGCAGGAGCGTGGCATCCTCGCTGTCGGAGTTGACCAGCATCGACAGCCCCTGCCCCGCCAGCATCCCGGCCAGCACCCGCCCAGACAGCGCCGCGTAATCCACCGCCTGGCCCGCAAAGCCCGCCAGCCGCGCCTCGCTGTCGAAGACCAGCGCCGCGCGCCCCTCTTCCAGATCGAAGAGCCGCGGCGAAAGCTGCCCCGGCTGCGCCTCGCCCTCCAGCATCAGGAAAAGCTCGGCGTCGGCCAGCGCGCCGAAAAAGGCCAGCCGTGCCGCATCGTCATCCGGCGCCGCCTGCATGCGCGCCTGGGCCTGCGCCAGGGGTGTCGGCCCGGCAGGTTCGGGGTCCGGCTGGTTCATCGCGTCACGCTCCGTTCCGGCTGCATGCCGCCTTCAGCGGCTGTTGACGGTTTTTTTGCTACAACAGGGCAATGGCATGCGCCATAGTCCGGTGAGCGGCGGCAGGGGTGCCCCCGGGCAAAGCAAGCGCAAGAAACTGCCACGCTCTGGCCATAAAGCAAGACTATCCACGGCGCGGAGCAGGAAGCAGAACAGCGCCCAACAGGCGCGTGAGGCGACATCGGATGCTGGAATTCGACACGGTCAGCAAGTCGTTCTGGACCGGCAAGAGCCGGAAGGTGATCCTGCACGACGCCTCTTTCCGCATCGAACTGGGCCATTCGCTGGGGATTCTGGCGCCCAACGGCTCGGGCAAGACGACGATCATCAACATGATGGCGGGGCTGGAAAAGCCCGATGCCGGGCAGATCACGCGTGATTGCCGGGTGTCCTTTCCGCTGGGCTTCATGGGCGGCATCAACCCCCGCCACAGCGCCACCGAAAACGCCCGCTACATCGCCCGGCTGTATCAGATCGACCCCGACGAGGTAGAGGCCTTCTGCCGCTGGATGTGCGATATCGGCGAGTATTTCGACATGCCGGTGGGCACCTACAGCCAGGGCATGCGCTCGCGCTTTGCGTTTTCGCTGATGCTGTCGCTGGAATTCGACCTGTATCTGGTGGACGAGGGGATGCCGGCCACGACCGATGTGCGGTTCAACCGGCGCGCCGGGGCGATCCTGAAGGAACGGCTGGAACGCGCGACGGTGCTGGTGGTGTCGCATCAGGCCGATACGCTGGAACGCTATTGCCAGTCGGCGGCGGTTCTGCGCGACGGCCGGCTGCAGTTTTTCGACACGCTCGAAGAAGCGAAATACATGTATGACTATGAAACCCAGAGCTAGACGCTTCCGCCTGCAACTGACCGACGGATCGGCCGCCGCCCCGCAGCCCAGCGTGGCGACGTTGACGGGGCAGGCCGCGGCGGCAGGCCGCGCCGTGCCCTCGGTCGGCGCGGGCGGGGGGGCAGGCGTCGA
>SKNG01000067.1 GCA_007120685.1 Paracoccaceae bacterium
CCTGGCTGTGAAGATGGATCAGCATGCCCCTGCCCCGTCCCGAATGTCCCTCAAGACCAGTCTTGCCATGAAGAGGGCAGATCGCCGAGGGGAAATGTGATCATCCGGGATCGAACACATACCGATTAACGTGTTCACTATTGCGAGAGGCAAGACCCACAATGGCGACCATTGCAATACGCCAAACACTGCCAATGCTAATAGCGAAACTGTTCCTAATATTTTCACCCTACTGATCCAGGAAACTGCGCAGCTTGCGCGAACGGCTGGGGTGTTTCAGCTTGCGCAGCGCCTTGGCTTCGATCTGCCGGATGCGTTCGCGGGTCACCGAAAACTGCTGGCCTACCTCCTCCAGCGTATGATCGGTGTTCATGCCGATGCCGAAACGCATCCGCAGCACCCGTTCCTCGCGCGGGGTGAGCGAGGACAGAACCCGCGTCGTCGTCTCGCGCAGGTTTTCCTGAATGGCGGAATCCAGCGGCAGGACGGCGTTCTTGTCCTCGATGAAATCGCCAAGCTGGCTGTCTTCCTCGTCGCCGATGGGCGTTTCCAGGCTGATCGGCTCCTTGGCGATCTTCAGCACCTTGCGCACCTTGTCGAGCGGCATCTGCAGCTTCTCGGCCAGTTCCTCGGGCGAGGGTTCGCGGCCGATCTCGTGCAGGATCTGACGGCTGGTGCGCACCAGCTTGTTCATCGTCTCGATCATATGCACCGGAATGCGGATGGTGCGCGCCTGATCGGCAATCGACCGGGTGATCGCCTGCCGGATCCACCAGGTGGCGTAAGTGCTGAACTTGTAGCCCCGGCGGTATTCGAACTTGTCCACCGCCTTCATCAGGCCGATATTGCCTTCCTGAATGAGATCAAGGAATTGCAGCCCGCGATTGGTGTATTTCTTGGCAATCGAAATCACCAGTCGCAGGTTCGCCTCGACCATTTCCTTCTTGGCCTGGCGGGCTTCCTTCTCGCCCTTCTGCACCTGGTTCACGATGCGGCGGAACTCGCCGATATCGACGCCGACATACTGGCCCACCTGTGCCATCTCGGCCCGCGCGGCATCGACCTGACCACCAAAACGGTCGAACAGCATATCCCAGCCGCGCCCCTTGGCGCCGGCCATGCGGTCGCACCAGGTGGGGTCAAGCTCATAGCCGCGATAGGCATCGATGAAATCACGCCGGTTCACGCGGGCCTGGTCGGCCAGCTTCACCATCGCGCTGTCGATCGACATGATGCGCTTGTTGATGCCATATAGCTGGTCGATCAGCGCCTCGATGCGGTTGTTGTGCAGATGCAGGCTGTTGACCAGTTCCACGATCTCGGCGCGCAGCTTCTGATAAGCGGCCTCCTGCGCGGTGGAAAAGCGCGCGTCCTCCTCCAGCGTCGCTTGCATGCGGCGCGACTGCATCGCCGCCAATTCCTCGTAATCCGCGGCGATCCGGTCCAGCGTCTCCAGCACCCGCGGCTTCAGCGAGGCCTCCATCGCAGCCAGCGACAGGTTCGACTGGTCGAACTCGTCGTCATCGTCCTCGCTGCCGGCGATGGGGTTGCCGTCGGCGTCCAGTTCCGGCTCGGCGCCGGGGGCACGCGCGGTATTGGCGGCAGGTGCCGGCTGCGCCGAGGGCTCGGCAAGGGCCACCTGCTCGCCCGCCCCGTCCTCGCCGTCCAGCGCGGTGCCGAAGGTGGCGTCCAGGTCGATCACCTCGCGCAGCAGCACGTCCTCGGACAGAAGCTCGTCGCGCCAGACGATGATCGCCTTGAAGGTCAGCGGGCTTTCGCACAGGCCCGCGATCATCGTGTTGCGCCCGGCCTCTATCCGCTTGGCGATGGCGATCTCGCCCTCGCGCGACAGCAGTTCCACCGAGCCCATCTCGCGCAGATACATGCGCACCGGGTCGTCGGTGCGGTCCAGCGTTTCGGATTGCGTGCCGGATACCACCAGTTCGGTCGACCCGCTGGCCGCGCCCTTTGCCGGCTCGGCCTCTTCCGCCGCCTCTTCCTCCTCGACGACGTTGATGCCCATTTCGGATAGCATCGCCATCAGATCCTCGATCTGTTCCGAAGACACCTGATCGGCCGGCATCACCTGATTGAGCTGCTCATAGGTGATGAAGCCGCGTTCCTTGGCCTGCGAGATCATCCGCCGGACAGAGGCCTGGCTCATGTCCAGCGTGAATTCGGAATCCTGATCCTCAGGCTTGGCGTCGTCGGTGTCCTTGGCGGCCATGTAACCTCCGGCGGGGCTGATTCGGCTGATGACAGATGTAGCGATTCGGTGCGGCGAATCACAGGGGGCGGGTGCGAAAGACGGGCGAAAAAGGCATGCTGTCAGCGCCTTCGTGGCTTTTTGACCCAGATTTCGGCGTCGATCAGGCTTTGCAGATGGTCGGACATGCTGGTTTCATCCTCCTGCGAATCGCCGGCGCGCTCCAACCGGTGTTGCCCGGCCTTCTGCAGGGCTGCGGCGGCCTGCCCCAGCCGCCATGTCAGCCCTTCGTCGGGCAGGCTTTCCATATCCGCCATCGCCTCGGCGATTTCCTCTTTCGCGGCGCTGCGGGCCTGCAGAAAGGTCAGGTCCTCGGACACGCAGAGCGCAATCTGGTCGGTATCGGCCTGCGGGCGCATAAGGGGCATCGAGGAGATATGGGGACGCCGGTGCAGCGCTTCCAGTGCCGGGCCGGCGTCGCGCGCCAGATCGGCGGCACCGGGGGGCGCGGGCAGCCCGGCGGCCTGGGTCAGACAGTCCAGCAGATGGCGATGATCCGGGCTGGCGGGCTCCAGCCGGGACAGGGCGGCATCGAAACGGGCAATCAGTTGCGGATGGGCGAAAAGCAGCGCCAGCACCCGCGCCTCGCGCAGGGCTTCGGCAACCGGCTGGTCACCCGCCGCCCCGGCCAGCACCGTCGCCCTGGTGGCGGGCAGCGCGGTGTCGGCGCCGGGCAGCGCACCCCGCCGCCGTGCCCCCTTGCCCGCCCCCCGCTGCGGCGGTTGCGGGCGGAAAAGGCTGCGCATCAGGGTGCGGAACTCCTCGCGGTAATGGCTGCGCAGCGCCGGGTCGGCGATCCGCGCCTCGATCGCGCGCAGCCGCGCCTCCAGCGCCGCGCGGCGTTCGGGGCTGTCGAAGACCTGGCCCGCCGTCTCGCGCTCCCACAACAGCCGCGCCATCGGCACCGCGCGGTCGATCAGCGCCCGCATGGCGCCAGACCCGCCCGCGCGCAACAGGTCATCCGGGTCCTGCCCGGCGGGCAGCAGGCAGAAGCGCAGCCCCTGCCCCGCCGCCATCATCCCCAGCGCCAGATCGGCCAGCCGCTGCCCGGCGCGCAGCCCCGCCGCATCGCCATCCAGCGCCACCAGCGGCTCATCCGAGATCCGCCACAGCAGGCGCAACTGATCCTCGGTGATGGCCGTGCCCAGCGGTGCCACGGCGCCGCCGAAGCCTGCCTGCACCAGGGCGATGACATCCATGTAGCCCTCGGCGACAATCAACGGCGCCCCCTGCCCCAGCGCCGCGCGGGCAGGGCCGAGATTGTACAGCGTGCGGCCCTTGTCGAAAAGCGGGGTTTCCGGCGAATTCAGATACTTGGCCCGCGCATTGGGCGACAGCGCGCGGCCACCGAAGGCGATGCACCGCTCGCGCGTATCGCGGATGGGAAACATGATGCGGCCGCGAAACCGGTCATAGGGGGCCCCGCCATCGTCGGGCTTGGCGCAAAGCCCGGCCTCGATGATCAGATCCGGCGCCACGCCGGCCCCGGTCAGATGCGCCCAGAGCGCCTGGCGCGCATCGGGGGCAAAGCCCAGGCCAAAGCGTTCCTGCGCCGCCGCGTCCAGCCCCCGGCGCGCCAGATAGTCCCGCGCCGGGCCCGCCGCGCCGGTGTTCAGTTGCAGCCGGTAGAAGCGCGCGGCCTGCTCCATGACCTGCGCCAGTTCCGTGCGTCGGTCGGCGCGCTGCGCCGCTGCCGGGTCGCGCGCGGGCATGCTCATGCCGGCCTCGCGCGCCAGCACTTCCACGGCTTCCATGAAGCTGAGGTTGTCGCTTTCGCGCAGGAAGGTCAGCGCGTCGCCCTTGGCGTGACAGCCGAAGCAGTAATAGAAGCCCTTGCGGTCATCGACATGGAAGCTCGCGGTCTTTTCCTGATGGAAGGGGCATGGCGCCCACCAGTCGCCTTTGGCGGCGTTCGAGCGGCGCTGGTCCCAGCTTACCTTGCGCCCGATCACCTGCGACAGCGAAACACGGCTGCGCAATTCGTCCAGAAAGCCGTTGGGCAGCGACATGCTGGCTCCGCTGTCGGTGACGCGATGGAACGGGGCGCCAAGGCGGGCGCCTGCCAGATATAGGGGCAGACCGGCCGGCTGGGAAGGCATCTCGTCAAACGATGCGGTCTTGTAAGGTGCCGACAGGCGCGCCAGACAGCCAGGGATACAAGGGCCGGCGGCGACGCTTCGGCCGGGATATACTGGCTAAAGGAAGGGTTCGTCTCCGCCGCCTTTGCAACCTGGGGCGTCCCCGATGCGGCGGTCTGGGCCGGCGGTTGCGGGGTTCAACGGTGTCAGGTTGATCGCGCCGTCTGGTGCCTGGCAACGCGCCTTCGAAGGCGCGTGACAACGGGCTTTCGAAAGCCCGTTTTTCCGGCCGCTCCGGCACGCTACGGCCGGAGCCGGCATCACTCGGCCGCGCTGGAGGTATCCTGCGTGTCCGCCGGCTCTTTCGTGGCCCTTGCCCGCGGTTTCCGGGGCGCGCGGGCGGGTCTTGCCGCCCCATCCGCCCCATCCGCCCCGTCCGCGGCACGCGGGGCGCGGCTGCTGGTGCGCCGCGGCTTCTTCGGCGCCGCCTCGCCGGCCTCGGCCGCGGTCGTTTCCGTTTCAGTGGCTGTGTTCGGGGCTGCCGCCGCGCCGCCCTCGCGGTTCTCCGGGGTATCGACCAGACCGGTTGCCGTCTCGCCCTCTGCCGTTTCAACGGTCTCGATGGCGGCTGCGGCTTCCCGGGGCTCGCGCGGCGGGTCGTTCGGCGGGTCGTTCGGGCGCTCTTCACCGCGCGCGACGCTCTCGCGGGCGTCCTTGCGCTCGTTCCCGGATGGCTGGCGGACGGCGTCCTGGCGCGGCGCGTTGCCGCCCTCGTCATCGCCACGGTCCTGTTGCGCCGTGTAGTCGGGCTGCTGGTCATCGCGCTGACCGCGCTGGCGGCCATTGTTCTGACCGCCCTGCTGATGACCGCGCTGCCCACCCTGCTGATGGCCGCCCTGCTGGTGGCCGCCCTGCTGATGGCCGCCCTGCTGCTGCTCGCGCCGGGCTTCGGCCTCGCGCGCCATCTCGGCCTGGGCTTCGCTCAGCATGCGGGTGTAATGCTCGGCATGCTGCAGGAAATTCTCGCTTGCCACGCGGTCGCCGGAAAGCTGGGCATCGCGGGCGAGCGTCTGGTACTTGTCGATGATCTGCTGCGGCGTGCCGCGCACCTTGCCCTCGGGCCCGGAACTGTCGAACACGCGGTTGACGATATTGCCGAGCGGCTTGGGCCGGTTCGACTTCGAACGCGAGCGTTTGTTGGTTGTTCTCATAAACTGTGTTCCGGCCTCGGTCGGACTTTGAACCCGCAAGGCGCCCAGCGGCGCAGCGCGTTGGTTCCTGCAAGATAGGTGGTGCGGCGCAGACCGGCCAATCGGCAGGTGACTTTGCTTGGCGCCTGCTGCCGTCTAACCATGTCGCAGCCCGCCGCACAAGCCCATTTCTTGACGAATTGGCGGGTTTTCGCGCCAGCCTGGTCCATCGCCGGGTGATTTGCGCCTTTATGGCAACGCCCGATGACGCTTTTGCGACTATGCTACCGTCGGCCCGGCGCCCGGGTCTGGCGGCGCTGCGCGGGCAATTACCACCCTGTCGCGCCCGTCCATGTCCGGCAGGATCTCCACCGCCTGTAGCCCGGCCTTGCGCATCAGCGCTGCCACCGCCGCGCCCTGCGTGGGGCCGGTTTCCACCAGAAGCCGCCCGCCAGGGGCCAGATGCGCCGCCGCCCCAGCACTGATGGCGCGGCAGGCATCCAGCCCGTCGCCGCCGGGGGTCAGGGCCAGATGCGGCTCCCAGTCGCGGGTTTCGGGGGCCAGGGCGGGCATTTCGGCGGCGGCGATATAGGGCGGATTGGCAACGATCAGGTCGAAGCGCCCGGCAACAGCGACAAACCAGTCCGACAGCACGAAATCCGCCCGGCCCGCCAGCCCCAGCGCGCAGGTATTCGCGCGGGCGACATCCAGCGCGGCGGGGGAAAGATCGACACCCAGACCGCTGGCCTGCGGGGCTTCGGCCAGCAGGGTCAGCAGAATGGCGCCCGACCCGGTGCCGAGATCCAGCACGCGGGCAAAGGGTTCGGCCAGCGCCGCGGCGATCAGGGTCTCGGTCTCCGGGCGCGGGTCCAGCACATCGGGGGTGACGATGAAGGACCGGCCCCAGAAGAGCCGGCGCCCGATGATCTGGCTGACCGGCTGGCGCGCGGCACGTCGGTCGATCAGCGCGGCGAAGCGGGCGGCGGTATCGGCGGGCGCGGGGTCGTGCAGCGCCAGCGACACCCGCTCGGGCGGCAGGCCCAGTGCATGGGCCAGCAGCAGGCGGGCATCGCGGGCCGGGTCGGCCACGCCGGCGGCGCGCAGCCGGGCGATGGCCGGGGGCAGCAGGCTGGCGGGCAGCAGAGGGGCGGGAGTGTCGCTCACGCCTCCATCTCGGCCAGTTGCGCGGCCTGGTCATGGGCGATCAGCGCGTCGGTCAGCGGCGCCAGATCGCCGGCCATGACCTGGCTCAGGGCGTAAAGCGTCAGGTTGATGCGGTGATCGGTGACGCGGCCCTGGGGGAAGTTATAGGTGCGGATGCGTTCCGACCGGTCGCCCGAGCCCAGTTGCTCGCGCCGGTCGGCGGCGCGCGCGCCCGCCTGGCGGTCGCGTTCGGCGGCGAAGAGCCGCGCGCGCAGCACCTCCATCGCCAGGCGGCGGTTCTGATGCTGGGATTTTTCCGAACTGGTGACCACGATGCCGCTAGGCAGATGGGTGATGCGCACGGCCGAATCGGTGGTGTTGACATGCTGGCCGCCGGCGCCCGAGGCGCGCATGGTCTCGATGCGCAGATCGCCCTCGGCGATATCGATATCCACCGTCTCGGCCTCTGGCAGCACCGCCACGGTGGCGGCCGAGGTATGGATACGCCCGCCCGATTCGGTGACCGGCACGCGCTGGACGCGGTGCACGCCGGATTCGTATTTCAGCCGCGCGAACACCCCCTCGCCGCCGATGCGCACCACCGCCTCGCGCACGCCACCCAGTTCGGTCTCGGACAGGGCGATGACCTGCCAGTCCCAGCCCTGCGCCTCGGCATGGCGCTGGTAGAGGCGCAGAAGGTCGCCGGCAAAGAGCGCGGCTTCCTCGCCGCCGGTGCCGGGGCGGATCTCCAGGATGGCGGGACGGTCGTCGGCGATGTCGCGCGGCAGAAGCGCCAGGCGCAGGCGCTGTTCCAGGTCCGGGATCAGCGCATCGAGCCGGGCGCATTCTTCCTCGGCCAGCGCGCGCATCTCGGGCTCGCCGGTCAGCGCCTCGGCCTCGGCCCGCGCGGCGGTGGCGGCGCGCCAGTCGGCGATGGCGTCGATCACCGGGCGCAGGGCGGCGTGCTCGCGCCCGGCCTCGGCCAGCGCGGCGGGGCCGGCGCCGGGATCGGCGAGGCGTGCCTCCAGATAGGCGAAGCGGCGTTCGAGGTCAGAAAGGCGGGATTCAGGGAGCATGCGGGCGGTTGGAGTGGGAACGGGAAAGGGGGCTGCCGCCCCCTCGCCGGCTGCGCCGGCTCACCCCTGCGCGTATTTCTTGCAAGATGAGGGGGCAGGCTCGGGGCGGCCGGGGGCGCGGGGGCGGGCGGTGCGCTACTGGAGATAGGGCATCGGATCGACGCTTTCGAACCCTTCGCGGATCTCGAAATGCAGGAAGGAGGGGTCGCCGCGGCGCACGGTGGCGATGGTCTGGCCACGGGTGACGCGGTCGCCGCGATCGACGCGGATGTCGTCGATATTGGCATAGACCGTCAGCAGGTTGTCTTCATGGCGGATGACCATGATCGGCACCTGATCGGTGTCACGGGTGATGGCGGCGACGGTGCCGGCGGCGGCGGCGCGTACCGGGGTGCCGGCGGGGGCGCCGATGCCCACCCCGTCGTTGCGCCCGCGCTGATAGGCGCGCACGATCCGCCCGTCGACCGGCATCGCCAGGCGCGGGGTGCTGGTGCGCTGCGCGGCCATGTCGGCCACCGGTTCCTCGTTGCGCGACGGCTCGGCGCGCGATGGTTCTTCCCGCGTGGCGGCCGTTTCGGCGGGCCGGGCGGTGGCGGCGGTGCGTTCGGGTTCTTCCTGCGGCAGCGGATCGGCCGCCGAGGGGGGCGGGGGCGTGGGGCTGCCGGTGCCCGGGCGGGTGGTGGCGGGCTCTGGTTCCGCGGCGGCGTCGGTGGCGGAGGCACCCGGCGCCGGTGTCAGGGCGGCGGTGCGCCCGTCCGCCGCGTCGCTGATGCTTTGCGGCACCGGGATCATCAGCACCTGCCCTTCGCGCACGGCCATGTCGGCGGGCAGGCCGTTCCATTCCGCCAGCGAGCGGGCCGAGACATTGTAGAGCCGGGCGATCGAAAAGGCGGTTTCGCCGCGCTGCACGGTGTGGCGCAGCGGTTCGGCGCCGGTGGCGGGCGTGTCTTCCAGCCGGGTTTCAGTGATGCTGTCGCCCGGGGCGGCGGCATCCGGCCCGGTGGCGGGCGTCGCCCCGCGCGGCAGGACCAGCGTTTCGCCCCCCTGCAGAACGATATCGCCGTCGAGCGCATTGTGCCGGGCCAGCGCGGTGGCGTCGATACCCAGCCGCCGGGCGATGCTGCGCGGGGTCTCGCCGCGCTGGGCAACCACCACCTGGTAGCCAGGATAGGAGATCACGCCGCGCGCATCGGGTTGCGGCCGTCTGCCACTGGCATCGCGCGCGGCATCGGCGGTGCTGAAGGCGTCGGCGCCCCGCAAATCCCAGTCCCGTGGCATTCCGCCCTCGCAGGCCGCCAGCGCGAAGGCCGAAACCAGCAGGGCGGCCATCCGGCCATGCGGTGTCAGCGACCGCATGGCCATCCCGCCCCAACGCGAACCTGACACCCCGCCAGACTGCGCTTTCGCTCTTGCCTCTCCCCGCGCTGGCGCATTGCCGGCGCCCGCCCGAGTGCCCAACCCGACTGCCACTTCGTCCCTATGCACCTTGCTCATCCTGTCCTGCCCACCCGCCGTAGTCCCCGGCCCTGCATCCCCGGCCCTGCAGCGGCCGAAACCAGCGGGGGTCTGCGCGGGGGTCTGCGGTCGCCTGTCAATCCGTCTTTTCCGATCCATGCCTTCTCAGGGCATGGTTTCCTTATACCCGATACGCAGCCTTGTGACAGCCCATCACTGCATTGTGTGGCAAAGGCACGCCGAGCCGCAAGCAGTGGCCGTTCCGGACCGACGCACCGAAAAGCCCGCCGGGATCAGTCCCGCGCCATGCCTTCCAGCAGCGGCACGAAGCGCACGGTGCGCAATTCCTCGTATTCCATGCCGGTTTCCAGCTTTCGCACCTTGATCAGGCTCTGCACCGTGTCCGACTGGCCCACCGGCAGAACCATGATGCCGCCGGTGCGCAATTGCGCCAGCAGCGGGCCGGGCGCATCCTCGGCGGCGGCGGTGACGATGATTCGGTCGAAGGGCGCCTGTTCGGGCAGGCCGAAACTGCCGTCGGCGGCGATGGCGGTGATGTTCGACAGGCCCAGCCGGTCGAAGACAGCGCGCGCCTCTGACACCAGCCGGCGGTGGCGTTCGACAGTGTAGACCCGCCGCGCCAGGAGGCTCAGCACCGCCGCCTGATAGCCCGAGCCGGTGCCCACCTCCAGCACCTTGTCACGCGGGCCGACCGCCAGCGCCTCGGTCATCAGCGCCACCACCGAGGGCTGGCTGATGGTCTGGCCGCAGGCGATGGGCAGCGGCATGTCCTCGTAGGCGTGTTCGGCGAAGACCCCGCGCAGGAAGGCGCCGCGGTCGATCCGCTCCATCGCCTGCAGCACCGCCGGGTCGCGCACGCCCTTGGAGCGCAGGGTGAAGATGAAGCGCATGATCTGTTCGGCGCGGCTGCTGGCGCCGGTGGGGCCGGTCGGCGGGCCGTTGGGGGGCGTGCCGGCGGCGTCGGTCATTCCAGCCTTTCCCTGAGCGCGGCCAGCGCGTCATGCGCCGTCAGATCGGCGCGCATCGGCGTGACCGAGATATAGCCGGCCAGATTGGCCGCCGCGTCGGTGCCCTCGGCGGTGGGCAGGTGCTGCGGGCCGCCGCGAATCCACAGGAACTTGCGCCCGGAAGGCGAGACATGGGGTTCGACGCCGAAAAACGTGTCCTTCCTGTAGCCTTGCGCGGTGATCTTCATCCCTTTTACCCGGTCGCGCGGGAAAGGCGGAAAATTGACGTTGTAGAACAGCCGATAGTCACCGGCATCCCACAGCGCCTTGTCCAGCAGGCTGCGCACCAGGTCGGTGCCATGGGCGATGGCGGGCTCGAACGGATCGGACATCTCTTGCGTCAGGGGGCCGTAGTATTGCGACAGCGCAATCGCCGGCAGCCCCTGCAGTGCCGCCTCCATTGCGCCCCCCACGGTGCCCGAATACATCGCGTTCTCGGCCGCGTTGTTGCCCCGGTTGACGCCGGAAATCACCAGATCCGGCCGCGCGCCCTGCAGCACCTCGTAAAAGCCCGCCAGCACGCAATCGGCCGGGCTGCCCTCGGCGGCATAGCGGCGGGGGCCGAGCTGGGCGATCATCATCGGATGCGTGTAGCTGATCTTGTGCGCGACGCCCGATTGCTCGAAGGCCGGGGCAACCACCCAGACCTCGCCCTCGGGGCCGGCGATCTCGGCGGCGATGGCTTCGGCCACCTTCAACCCCGGCGCGTTGATGCCATCGTCATTGGTGACCAGAATGCGCATGCTGTCCCCTGATGCCGCCCTGCCCGCCAACGGGCCGGATACTGCCGCCATGCCTGCTTAATGCAGGCGCGGCAGGGCGACAAGGGCAGTGCAAAGAGCGGCGAAAAGGGCTTCCATCGGCCCGCGCCTGTCGCCAAGTGCAACCGCCCCCGCACCAAGGACCGGAGTCCGCGCCGCCAGCGGGGCGAGGCACGGTGGCGGCAAAGAAGAACCGGCGCCAACGCGCGGCATCTGACAGCATGCACCGCCCTTCCCGTGCCCCGTCTGGCCCCGCCTGGCCGCGCGCTAACGTGATCGCCAACGCGGCGGGCTGTCGCCAAGTTGGCCCTTGACCCTGCCCGGCTTTCCCCCGACCTTGCCGCGCCGATGGTTTTCGGCGCCTTGGATCCTGGACCCGCATGACCGCCCGCACGCCCGGCCACACCCCGCCCTTTGCCCCGTTCGAATGGCTGATCGCCTGGCGCTACCTGCGCGCCCGCCGGGCCGAGGGCGGCGTCAGCGCGATGACCGTGATCTCGCTGATCGGCATCACGCTCGCGGTCTTCGCGCTGATCGCCACGCTGGCCGTGCGATCCGGCTTCCGGGCCGAATTCGTCGATACCATCCTGGGCGCCAATGCCCATGTCACCGTCTACAACGCCGCCCGCGTCACCGACACCGGCCAACTGACCCGCGTGATCGAGGATTACGAGGACATGGCCGCGCGCCTGGCCACCGTCCCCGGCGTGACCCGGGTGGCGCCGCTGGTCAAGGGGCAGGTCATGGCCAGCCGCGACGGGCGCACCGCCGGGGTGGAGGTCTTTGGCATCAGCCTTGAAAACCTGCTGACCATCCCGCGCATTGCCAGCCCGGAACAGGCGCGCGGCGACATAATGCGCTTTGATCAGGGCATCGCCATCGGCTCGGGCGTGGCGCGCGATCTCAACGTGGCGGTGGGCGACCGCATCCGCCTGATCTCGCCCGAGGGCGCGCAGACCGCCTTCGGCACGTCGCCCCGGGTCAACGCCTATGAGGTGGTCTATATCTTCACTGCCGGGCGCTATGACATCGACCGGACACGAGTCTACATGCCCTTTGCCGAGGCGCAATTCTACTTCAACCGCGATGGCGTCGCCGACGAGATGGAGGTGATGGTCGCCGACCCCGAGCGGGTTGACCAGATGCTGCAGGCGCTGCTGCGCGCGGGCGGCGAGCGGGCGATGGTCTGGACCTGGCGCGATGCCTCCGGGTCCTTCCTGCGCGCGCTGGAGATCGAGGACAATGTGATGTTCATCATCCTGTCGATCCTGGTACTGATTGCGGCAATGAACATCATTTCCGGCCTCATCATGCTGGTCAAGAACAAGGGCCGCGATATCGGCATCCTGCGCACCATGGGCCTGACCGAAGGGGCGGTGATGCGGGTGTTCTTCATCTGCGGCGCCTCCACCGGGGTGGTGGGCACGGTGCTGGGCGTGGTGCTGGGGGTGCTGTTCGTTACCTATATCGACCCGATCTTCGCTTTTGTGAACTTTCTGATGGGCGGCGGGATCTGGGATCCGTCGATCCGGGGCATCTATGCGCTGCCGGCGGAACTGCACGCCTGGGACGTGGCGCGCGCGGTGGGGCTGTCGCTGTTCCTGTCCTTCGTGGTGACGATCTTCCCCGCCCGCCGCGCCGCCCGGCTGAACCCGGTAGAGGCGCTGCGTTATGAATGATCCCACCATCGCCAGCACCGTGCCCCGTGCCGGTGACGCGCCCGAGGCGGCAGCGGATGAGCCGGTGCTGGTGCTGGACGGTATCGACAAGACCTATGCGCGCGGCCTCGCCGAGCCGGTGCGGGTGCTGGCCGGCGCCTCGCTGCGCCTGCGCCGGGGCGAGGTGGTGGCGCTGGTCGCGCCCTCGGGGGCGGGGAAATCGACGCTGCTGCATATCGCGGGCCTGCTGGACACGCCCGATGCCGGGCAGGTGCTGATCGACGGGCAGGACATGGCGCGCGCCTCGGACAGCCGGCGCACGGCGGCGCGACGGGCCGAGATCGGCTTCGTCTACCAGTTCCACCACCTGCTGCCCGAGTTCAGCGCGCTGGAAAACGTGGCGCTGCCGCAACTGGCCAACGGCACCGCGCGCACCGCCGCCGCGACGCGCGCGCGTGAGTTGCTGGATCGCGTCGGGCTGGCCGACCGCGCCGGACACCGGCCAGCGGCGCTTTCCGGGGGCGAACAGCAGCGCGTGGCCTTCTGCCGGGCCCTGGCCAATGCGCCGCGGCTGCTGCTGGCCGACGAGCCCACCGGCAACCTGGACCCGGCGACATCGGAACAGGTTTTTGCGGTGCTGCTGGACCTGGTGCGCGACACCGGCCTTGCCGCGCTGATCGCCACCCACAATCCGGGCCTGGCGGCGCGGATGGACCGCGTGCTGCGGCTTCAGGACGGCCAGTTGCAACAGGCCTGAGGGCAGATCAGCGCGAAAGACGGCGGGCGTCGTCGTTTTTCGCCACTTTTCCACAGCGTTACGCCGGCTCCCCGGCCCACAGGGCTTGACTCCGCGCCCCGCGCTTTCGCACTCTTTTGAGCAAGGCGCCTGCCAGCGCCTGTTTCCGTCTGACGAGTTTCACCTGGGGATTGGAATGCGCGTAGTACCTGTTGGCGCCATGCTGTTGGCGCTGCTTCTGTTATGGCCCGCCATGGCGCAGGCTGATCGGATTGTGGCGCGGGTCAGCCTGGCCACACAGACCATGCATGTCTATCACGACGGGCAACTGATCCATGAATGGCCCGTCTCCACCGCGCGGCGCGGCAAGATCACACCAACCGGCGAATGGCGCGCGCAATGGCTGTCGCGCAACCACCGCTCCAGCCGCTACAACAACGCGCCGATGCCCTATTCGATCTTCTATTCCGGCCATTACGCCATCCATGGCACCGACCAGATCGGCCGTCTGGGACGACCGGCCAGCGCCGGCTGCGTGCGCCTGCACCCTGATAACGCGCGTGTCCTGTTCTCGATGGTGCTAGCCGAGGGTCTTGACAACATGCGCGTGATCGTCGCGTCGCACTGACCCGCACGGGCAAGCGGTGCGCCTGACGGGCAACAGCCAACCCCTCTTCATATGGGGGGCGGAATTTTCTCCTACCCAACCGGTGGACACGGGCCTATAGTCCTGTGGTCTGGCCCGCCGCTGCACCGAGGGAGGGAACATGCGTTGCCCGTTTTGCGGAAATGTCGACACCCAGGTAAAGGATTCGCGCCCCGCCGAGGATCATGTCGCCATCCGCCGCCGCCGTTTCTGCCCCGCCTGCGGAGGGCGTTTCACTACTTATGAGCGGGTGCAGCTGCGCGATCTGGTGGTGGTGAAATCCACCGGACGGCGCGAGCCCTTCGACCGCGACAAGTTGGAACGCTCGGTGCGCATCGCCATGCAGAAGCGCCCCATCGAGCCCGAGCGGATCGACCAGATGATTTCCGGCGTGGTGCGGCGGCTGGAAAGCCTGGGCGATACCGACATCCCCTCTAAGGTGATCGGCGAGATCGTGATGGAGACGCTCGCCCGGATCGATACCGTGGCCTATGTGCGCTTTGCCAGTGTTTACAAGAACTTTCAGGAAGCCGATGATTTCGACCGCTTCGTCGCCGAACTTCGCCCGCAGGCCACAGGCGAGGAATAGGCGCTGCCGGGACCTCTGGACCGAACCGTGGCGCGGGGGGCGCTGCCCCCCGTCGGCTGCGCCGCCTCCCCCCGGAGTATTTGAGGCAAGATGAAGGGGCGGCATGACACCCGAGGATGACGCACGGTTCATGCGGCTGGCCATCGCCCTGGGGCAGCGCGGGCTGGGGCGGGTCTGGCCTAACCCGGCGGTGGGCTGTGTGATCGTGCGGCACGGGGCAGGTGGGCGGCCGGTGATTGTTGGGCGCGGCTGGACGCAACCCGGCGGGCGCCCGCATGCCGAGGTGGAGGCGCTGGCGCAGGCCGGTGCGGCGGCGCGCGGGGCCACCGCCTATGTCAGTCTGGAGCCCTGCGCCCATCACGGGCGCACCCCGCCCTGCGCCGAGGCGCTGGCGCAGGCCGGCGTGGCCCGCGTGGTCAGCGCGCTGCGCGACCCCGA
>SKNG01000017.1 GCA_007120685.1 Paracoccaceae bacterium
GCGCCAGCGCCAGCCAGACCACGGGCGGGTAGCGTTCGCCCAGCAGCAGCATGGCCCAGATCACGCCGGCGCCGGTGACCAGATAGGCCACCTGCGCGCCGAAGACCGCCCCGCAGCGGCGCAGCACGAAGATATAGCCGGTGAAGGCGGCCATCGACAGCACGCCGGCGGCGATCAGCTGGGGGAAGCCCTCGGGCCGGGTCAGGGGCGAGGTGGCGCTGCCCAGGACCAGATTGATCGGCACCAGCACGACCAGCGCCACCAGCGAGGCGCCCCAGAGAAGCTGGAAAGGGTCCGCCCCCGGCGCGCGCGATGCCGAGACGACGGCGCCTTCGATGGCGTAGAACAGCGGCGCCAGCGCCGCCACCAGCACCCAGACCCAGAGTTCCGGCGCGGGCAGGCTGCCGGCACCTGGCGCGGCGATCAGCACGATGGCGGTGGCGCCCAGCAGCACGCCCGTCAGCCGGCGCGGGCTGAAGCGTTCGGTGCCGATGGCCAGTGCCAGGGGCAGCGCCAGGATGGGCACCAGCGAGACGACGATGGAAGTGATGCCGGCGGGCAGATGCGTGGTGGCCGAATAGCTGGCCCATTGCGGCAGGGCGATGCCGAAAAGGCCGAAGACAGCGTAAAGCCGCAGCGAGGCCGCATCGCGCGGCAGGCTGTGCAGCCGGCCGGTCAGGGCCAGAAAACCGCCCATCAGTGCCAGATTGATCGACACATGCCATAGCGCGATGCCGGGCGCCTGATGGCCGGCGCCGGTGGCCATCTTGATCAGCGGTGTGGTCACCCCCCAGGTGGCGCCGATGGCCAGAAGCGTGGCATAGGCGGCGAGGGGGTTCATCACGCGGTTCCCGTGCTGGCTGGCGGCGGGGCGCTGGGGGCAAGCCTGCCGCCGTGGCGCACCGGGTGGATGGCCAGCGCCTTGCCCGTGCGATCACAGGTTTCCACGAAGACGCCGGACAGCGTGGCCTCGCCCGCTGCGGGCTCGAAGCGTTTCGAGGGCATGCCGGTGATGAAGCGGCGCAGGGGCTCGTCCTTCTGCATGCCGATGACGCTGTCGTAATCGCCGCACATGCCGGCATCGGTCAGATAGCCCGCCCCGCCGGGCAGGATCATGGCATCGCCCGTGGGCACATGGGTATGCGTGCCCACCACCAGGCTGGCGCGGCCGTCGCACCAGTGGCCCAGCGCCATCTTCTCGCTGGTGGCTTCGCAATGCACATCGACGATCACCGCCTGCGCCTGCCCGCCCCGCGGATGGGCGCGCAGGACGGGTTCCAGGGCCGAGAACGGGTCATCGAAGGGGCGTTTCATGAAGACCTGCCCCAGCGCCTGCGCGACCAGCACGCGGCGCCCATCGGCCAGGGTGTAGAGCCGCGCGCCCTGGCCGGGCGCGACCTTGGAGAAATTGAGCGGGCGCAGCAGGCGGGGTTCGCTGTCGATGAAGGAAATCAGCGTCTTCTGGTCAAAGGCATGGTCGCCCAGCGTCACGCAATCGGCGCCGGCATCGAAGAGCAGTTTCACGTGCTCCGGCGTGATGCCCGCCCCGGCGGTGGCGTTCTCGCCATTGACCGCTACGAAATCCAGACCCCAGTCGCGCCGCAGCGCGGGCAACCTTTCGGTTACCGCCTGCCGCCCGGCGCGGCCCATCACATCGCCCAGAAACAGAATGCGCATCGGGCAGATGTATGCGGACAGGCGGGGTTAGGAAAGGGAAAACCGGCAGGCCGGGCGGCGCGAACGGCCCTTCGAAGGGCCGTTTTCCCTGCATCGAGCGCCGCACCCGACTGCGCAGGCCATGGTGCCTGTTGCCTCCGGCCTTAGCGCCGACGAACCGCGCGATGAGGCAAGGGGGCGATGGCCGCCGATGGAGCGGGGGAAGGCGCGTCGACGCGCCTTGGTCGCGCCGGTTGGACCCGTCATGTGCGGCTCGCGGCGTGGCGGGCCTCGTAGGCGGCGTTGGCCTCGGCACTCAGGCTGGTGCGGGCGATCTGATAGGTGTGGATGGTAAAGACCACGGCGCGGGTTTCCGGCAGGCGCAGCAGGCATTGGCGCTCGGACCGCATGTAGCCACTGTCGGGGTCGGAACGGGGGTGCGGCGTGCCCTCGGCCCGGGGCTGATAGAGTGCGGGGTCGGCATAGGCCAGCGCGTTGGCGCGCCAGAGCGGCCGGTCTGGATGGATGGCATCGAAGAGCCGCTGCACGCGCCGGGCCATGGTGGCATCGTAGTCATCGACCGGGCCGTGGATGCCGATCAGGCTGCGGCCGATTTTCTGCGCCAGGGTCCAGCTGGCCGGGAAGCACAGGATGGCGCCGGTCAGGATGTGGCTGTCCTCTGGCCCGGGTTGCAGGATGCACAGATCCTCCTGCACCAGCCGGCCAAGGGTCAGAAGCGGCGCGGCGGGGTCGTCATCCACCTGCCGACCGTCCGGGCAGCGCCAGCCGCCCGCCTGACGGGAGAAGCCGAGGCCGGGTAGCCGCTGGGCGATCAGCGCAGCAAGCTCGCGCGCCGGTTCGACCGCAGGCGGGGTCAGCGCGTGAACCTTGTCGGGGATGGTGGCGATGAGGCGTTCGCGCTCGGCCATCTGGGGGCCGTAGGCCTCGTCCATCCGCAGCCAGTCCGCGCTTTCGGGCAGTGGCTGGATGCCGGGAAGGCGTGCCAGACGGGGGTCCATCCAGGCGTGAAAGGGCAGGCAGTCGTGCAGGATCGGGGCGCCGGTCATTTTGCGAGAGTGGCCCGGCGCCGGTGCGGGTGCAAGCCGGCGTCTGGCCCTTGTTGGGGCAGGGGCACTATCGCCCGCGTTCAGGGCGTTCAGGGCGTTCAGGCAGGTTGGAAAGGCCGTCGAGGAACAGGTCGGTGGCCAGATCGGCGTAATCCGCGCGGGTGATCGGTCCGCCCTCGCGGAACCACATGTAGACCCAGTTCATCATCCCGAACAGCGACAGCGTGGCGGGCATCAGCCGGGGATCGGCGTCCAGCGCCGGGTTGATGGCGCGCAGGACGGTGGCGAAGCGGCGCAGGATCCGCCGTTCGATGGCATGGATGGCATTGCGCTGTTCCTCCGGCAGGGTTGGCGTGCCATTGATCTGGACGCGATGCGCGTCATCGGCATCGCGGTAGGTTTCCAGCACCGTATGGACCAGCCGGCGCAGCCTTTCGGGCGGGGGCAGGGCGGGGTCGTCTGCGGCTTCGATGGCGGCGTCGAGTTCGCACAGATGGGCATGGATGATGGCGAAGATCAGCGCCTCCTTGCCCGGATAGTAGTGGTAAAGAAGGGCCTTGGAGACCTGCGCGCGCTCGGCGATCTGGGCCATCGATGCCTTGTCGATGCCGCCCCCGCCCAGCACCGCCGCCGCGCTGGCGAGGATGGCGCGCTGTTTTTCTGGGAAGTCCTCGGCGCGGGTGCGGGCCATGCGGGGGATTTCCTGCCTTATCTGTCCCGTTCCGGGGGCGCTGCCCCCGGACCCCCGGGATATTTCAAGAGCAAAGAGGGGGTGCGGGGGGGGCTCGGGCCTCAGGTCAGCCCTCCTTCGGGCGGTTGTCGACGACGCGTTTTGCCTTGCCCTCGGAGCGCGGGGCGCCGCCGGGTTTGTGGACGGTGACGCGGGCCGAGATGCCGATCACGCTTTTTATGTGATGGGCAAGCTCGCGGGCCGAGGCGTCGCGGGCTTCAGGCGCGGCGGCGGCCGTGGTGGATTCGGTATGGACCGTCATCGCGTCCATCCGGCCCGAGCGGGTGAGTTCGATCTGGAAATGCGGGGCGAGGCCCGCGCATTTCAGGATCTGTTCCTCGACCTGGGTGGGGAAGACATTCACCCCGCGCAGGATGATCATGTCGTCCGACCGCCCGGTGATCTTTTCCATCCGCCGCATCGACCGCGCCGTGCCGGGCAGAAGCCGGGTCAGATCCCGCGTGCGGTAGCGGATGATCGGCAGCCCCTCCTTGGTCAGCGTGGTGAAGACCAGTTCGCCCATCTCGCCGTCCGGCAGCACCTCGCCGGTGGCGGGGTCGATCACCTCGGGATAGAAATGATCCTCCCAGATGTGCAGCCCGTCCTTGGTTTCCACGCATTCGTTGGCGACGCCGGGGCCCATCACTTCGGAAAGCCCATAGATATCGACCGCGTGCATGTCGAAGGCCTGCTCGATCTCGGCGCGCATGGCGTTGGTCCAGGGTTCGGCGCCGAAGATACCGACGGCGAGTGAGCTTTCGCGCGGGTCGGTCCCCTGGCGGTGGAATTCATCGAGGATCGACAGCATGTAGCTGGGCGTGACCATGATCACGCGCGGCTTGAAATCGCTCAGCAGCGTGACCTGCCGTTCGGTCATCCCGCCGGAAATGGGCACCACCGTGCAGCCCAGTTTCTCGGCCCCGTAATGCGCGCCCAGACCCCCGGTGAAGAGCCCGTAGCCATAGGCGAC
>SKNG01000452.1 GCA_007120685.1 Paracoccaceae bacterium
CGCAGCCGCTTCACCTTTTCCCACAGCTTGGCCATGGCGCGGGCATAGAGGACCTGAAGCTCGAACTTGCCCATGTCCTTCAGCACGGCGCGCGAGCGCAGTTCCATCAGCACGGCCAGCGCGGGGATTTCCCACATCATCACCTCTGGCCAGGCGCCCTCGAAGGTCAGCTCGTACTGGCCGTCGCGCTTTTCCAGATGGTAGGGCGGCAGGCGCAGGGCCTCGAACCATTCCATGAAATCGGGGCGGAACATCTGGCGCTTGCCGTAGAAGGTGTTGCCGCGCAGCCAGGTGCTTTCCCCGCGCGACAGCGACAGCGAGCGGACATGGTCAAGCTGTTCGCGCAATTCGCCCTCGTCCAGCAGATCGGCCAGGCGGATATGGGCGGAGCGGTTGATCAGGCTGAAGGTGACGCGTGTATTGGGGCGGTTGCGGAAAATCGACTGGCACATCAGCAGCTTGTAGAAATCGGTGTCGATCAGCGAGCGCACGATCGGGTCGATCTTCCAGTTGTGATTGTGCACGCGCGTGGCGATATCGACCATGGCGGGGCCCTTGCTGTTCTAGCCGCCGGGGCGCGGCAGGGGTTTTCTACAACCACCGGGGCGCACACGCAAATGTCAGGGCGGGGCGAGAGCGTTGACAGACGGGAGGCGCGCCTCGATACCGGCAGAAGGTGGCAAGGGGGCGTCATGGCGGCGGATCGGATTGGCGTGATCGGGGCGGGGGCGTTTGGCACCGCGCTGGCGATTGCGCAGGCGCAGGCGGGTCACGCGGTGGCGCTCTGGGCGCGCGATGCCGCGCAGGCCGAGTCGATGGCGCGCGGGCGCGAGAATGCCGCACGGCTGCCGGGGGTGGCGCTGCCGGAAGGGCTGGCGGTCAGCGCCGATTTCGACGCGGTGGCGGCCGGGGCTTCGGCGCTGCTGCTGGCGGTACCGGCGCAGGCGCTGCGCGGGGTGCTGCGCGCCCATGCCGCTGCCCTGCGCGGCCGGGTGTTGGTGGTCTGCTGCAAGGGCGTGGAGCGTGGCAGTGGGCTTTTGCCGACGCAGGTGATCGAGGCCGAATTGCCAGGCGCGGCGGTGGCGGTGCTGACGGGGCCGAGTTTCGCCGCCGATGTGGCGCGCGGCAAGCCCACGGCGCTGACGCTGGCTACCGGGATGCCGGATGCGGTGGCGCTGCAGGAGCGGCTGTCGGCGCCGGCGTTGCGGCTGTATCTGAGCGAGGATGTGCAGGGCGCGCAACTGGGCGGGGCGCTGAAGAATGTCGTGGCGATTGCGGCCGGGATCACCATCGGTGCGGGGCTGGGCGAGAGCGCGCGGGCGGCGCTGATGACGCGCGGCTTTGCCGAGATTGCCCGGCTGGCCGAGGCGCGGGGGGCCTGTGCGGCGACGCTGTGGGGGCTTTCGGGCTTCGGTGATCTGGTGCTGACCTGCACCTCGGAGAAATCGCGCAATTACCGACATGGGCTGGCGCTGGGCCGGGGGGCGGTACCGGCGGCGGGTGAGACGGTGGAGGGGGTGATGACCGCGCATGCCATTGTCGAGGCGACAGCCGATGCCGAGGATGTGCTGCCGGTCAGTGCCATGGTCTCGGCCTTCCTGCGTGGCCAAGTGGGGCTGGATGCGGCGGTGGCGGCGCTGCTGGCGCGGCCGCTGCGGCATGAGCGGGAATAGGGGTGGGTCTTTCTCGGCTGCAATCGCTTGGGAAAGACGGAAAGCGGGGCTCCCGCCCCTTTGCGCCGCATCGAAGATACGGCACAAAGCGTTGGGCCGGGCGCCGCGCTGGCGCGCGGAGCGGTCGCGCGGGGCGGCGCATGGTAGCGCATCGTCGATAAGTCCCGGGGATGCCTGCGGGCTTTACCGCCGCCCCTCGCGCAGCCAGCCGCCCAGGATCAGCCCGGCCGCCAGGATCAGCCAGGCCCAGGGCGGCAGCAGCGCGGCCAGCCGCATGTCGGTGACCGCATGCGCCTCGCGCGGGGTGATGCCCATCCAGCCGCGCCCCGATGCCGTGCGCCCCTCTGGCACGCGGCGGATCTGCGGCAGCCCGTCCTCGATCCGCGCGACGCCGCCCTGCGTGGCCGAGATCAGCGGCGCCATCTCATCGGCCGAGGTGATGGTGCGCTCGTATTCGCGCGGGTTGGCCGGCCCCAGCACCACCACGGCATCCAGGTCGCCGTCGCTGACGCGGAAGAACCCCTGCTGACCGGCGTCGACCCTTGCCCGGAACCGCCCCGGCGCCTGTTCATCCAGATCAACCGTCACCGTGTCGCCATCCGGCCCGGTGACCTGCGCGCGGTGCGGCCCGTCCTGCATCGAACGCCGCTCGATCGCCAGCCGCGTGCCTTCGCCCGAGACGGTCAGCGCCTCTTCCTCCAGGTCCGGCTCGGCCATCATCCAATGCGCCAACCGCCGCAGAAGTTCCGCCTGCGGCCCGCCGCCCTCGAAACCCCGGTCCCAGAGCCAGGCCTGATCGGAGCCCAGCAGCGCGATGCGCCCGTCGCGCACCCGGTCCAGCACCAGAAGTGGCCGCTCGCCAGCGCCTTCCATCACCACATCGCCCTGTCGCGCGGTCATTTCGACCTGTCGCAGCCAGCGGCCCCATGGTGGGTCCTCGCGCGTCACCAGCCCGTTGGCGCCGTGTTCCTCGGCCAGCCCGGCGGTGACCGGGTGGCGCAGACCCGGCACGGTCTGACGCGGCAGGAAGCCTTCCTCGATCAGCCGCGCCGTGGGTTCGGCCGGGAAGATGCGGCCCAGCGGCGAAAAGAAGATGCTGTCGGCGCTGGCCAGTTCCGGCCCGCCCACCACCAGAAGCGCACCGCCGTCCATCACATAGCGGGCGATATTGGCGAAATAGGCGTTGGGCAGGATGCCCCGGCGGCGATAGCGGTCAAAGATGATGAGGTCGAATTCGTCGATCTTGTCGATGAACAGCTCACGCGTGGGGAAAGCGATCAGCGACAACTCGTTGACCGGCACGCCGTCATGGCGGTCAGGCGGGCGCAGGATGGTGAAATGCACCAGATCGACCGCCGGATCGGATTTCAGCAGGTTGCGCCAAGTGCGCTGGCCGGTATGCGGCTCGCCAGAGACCAGCAGCACGCGCAGCCGGTCGCGGATGCCGTTGATCTGCACCACCGCCTCGTTGTTGCGGGTGGTCAACTCGCCCGGCGTCTCGTCAACGGTGAAATGCAGCACGTTCATCCCGCCGCGTTCCAGCGTGAGGGTCAGGTCCAGGTCCTCGCCCACCGGGGCCATGGCGTGGCGCATCTCTTCACCATTGACGGAAAAGCCCACGCGCACGGGTTCGCCGCGCAAATCAGCCGGAACCGCGCCTTCATCTTCTATCCGCAGGGTCAGGGTCAGAGGCTCGCCAAGAATGCCATAGGACGGCGCGTTGCGCACGATCAGGCGGCGATCCCAGTCATCGCCCTCGCCGGTCTGCAACAGATGCACCGGCGCGGGCACATCCGGCGCCTGGGCGGGGTCATGCACCAGCCCGTCGGATATCACGAAGACACCGGCCAGCCGGTCGCGCGGCAGGTCGGACAGCGCCTCGGTCAGGCGTGTCATCAGCAGCGTGCCGGCGTTGTCGGGGTCGTCCGGCACCGTGGCCTCGCGCAGGTCCACCCCCATGGCCTGCAGCCGGCTGCGAAGATGCTCGGCCGCGGCGTCGGTCTGGGCGGCGCGCTCGGCCAGCCGGTTCGAGCCGGTATCATCGCGCACCACCAGCACGATATCCTGCAGCGGGCTGCGGTCCTCGGTCTGCAGGGACGGGTTGGCCAGCGCCGCCATCAGCGCCGCCATGCCCAGGCCGCGCAGCCACCAGCCGGCCAGCCCGCGCCAGAGAGACAGCCCCGTGACCAGAACCATGAACCCGCCCAGCACGGCCAGCGCCAGCCAGGGCAGGAAGGGGTCGAAGACCAGCGATGCCCCGCTCATTGCCCCAGCCTTTCCAGCAGCGCCGGCACATGCACCTGATCGGATTTGTAGTTGCCCGACAGTACATGCATGATCAGGTTGATACCGAAGCGGAAGGCCATCTCGCGCTGCCTTTCGCCGGTCATGCCGCGGCCCACGGGCAAGAGCGGTTCGCCGGCCTCGTCCATCGCCCAGGCCGCCGCCCAGTCGTTGCCGCCGATCACCACCGGCGTCACCCCGTCATTGAGGTTGCGGAACGGCATGCCCTCGGCCCGTTCGGCCTCTGGCGGGGCGGCTTCCACCCAGACCGGGCTGTCGGCATGGCGGCCCGGGAAGTCGCCCAGCAGGAAGAAGGTGCGGGTCAGCACATGGTCATCCGGAATAGGTTCCAGCGGCGGGATGTCCAGCCCGGCGGCGATGGCCTGCAACCGGCGCGCGGCGGGGGTGGTGCCGGTCAGCCGGGCGCGTTCGGCGTCGCGCGTGTCAAAGAGGATCATGCCGCCGC
>SKNG01000431.1 GCA_007120685.1 Paracoccaceae bacterium
AGATCGCCGCCGTCAGGAAGGACCTTAACGCCGAATACACCGCCGCCGACACCACGCCGTCAGCCTCTCAGCAGGCTCGCCCCGCCAGCGAAATTTCCAGCAGTTTCCGGACTTGACCGGGGCCCTGAGCCCCTGCTGGTACTCCATGGAGTTGCTGAACGACCATGGAGAAGCGCGAATGGCCAGACGGAGGGATACGGCGGTTGAGGCGGTGTTGGAACAGCTGATCGAGCACGGACCTGGCGAGATCGGCTCGGTGTTCGCCCGGGCCTTCGAGCTGGCGATGCAGATCGAGCGCGAGCGCTTTCTCGGCGCCGGTCTCTACGAGCGCACGCCCGACCGCCAGGGCCATGCCAGCGGCCACAAGCCCAAGCGGATCGACACACCCGCGGGCACCGTGTCGGTGCAGGTACCGAAAACCGCCGGGCACGACGGCGACCCATTCTATCCGCAGTCCCTCGAGCGCGGACGCCGCTCGGTGCGTGCAGTGAAAGCAAAGGGCCACACCGCCAGGCCTCGCGCTATACCCCATCCCGGCCGCGACAGCGCCAAGGCGCAGCCCGGCTTCCACCGGTGACACGCCCGCGACAGGCCGAAATGATCGGATGGATTTCGTATCTCGCAACAAGACGCCTTGGCACAACGACGCCCCATTCAATCCTGCCGCCCCTGCATACCCGGAGCGGGCGGCATCGGCGCTGTTGCGCTTTTGCCGCAGGGCCAAAGCGGCGGAAATCGGCCATCTATCGCGAGAGGGGCAATTCGCGTATCTTTCACGGTAGACAAGAACGTCGGCATGACCGGCGCGAGCAGTAAAAAAGGCCATTCACGATGAAGATTAAAGCGATGGCAGCTGCCTGCTGCTGCGTGCTCATGTCCTGCGGCAGCAGCGGCAACGGAAATGATGAAGCGTTTGCCGACAGCGGTCAGGTTGGCGCCCTGCCCGCCGGACCCGGTGCAACCGTGGTCTACTCCGGGAACGTCGAATCGGTCACCTATGACCCGGACACTCAGATCCTCAATATTCTGGGCGATCCCTTCGATCTTGCAGGCGATTTCGTCCGCGCGCCGGAACGCGACGTGGCAGGCTTCGCCGCCTTCGAGAACGAGCGCGGGTTCCGGCAGTATCTGGCGTTGCTGCGCACCGATGACGAGAACGATCTGGCGGCAGGCGTTGTCGGCACGCCTGTCCGGTTCAACACCGAATTCGGCGGCACGGTGCTGGCACGGGGGGCGGTGCCGGATCTGCCTACCAACCGCGAAGTGCGCCATGTCGGCGAATACGCGGCCGTGCGCAACGTCGGCACCAATGTCGGGGCGGATATGTCGAACTCGTTCCTGCACCGCGTAACCGGCGATGTGCAGCTTGACCTGGACTTCTTCTCCGACGGTCCCACGCCCGGCATCGAAGGCGCCATCACCAATCGCCGCAACCTGGACGCCACGGTCCAGGTGGATGGCCGCACCGTTCCCGTCTCCTATGGCGATATCGTTCTGGTGTTCTCTGGTATCGATGACGAGGGCAACTTCGCCGGTATTGCCGACGAAGTCGGCGGCGGCGCCGGGTCCTATGTCGGCGTGATCGCGGGCACAGATGCCGCGGCCTCTGCCGGGATCGTCGAGATTGGGCCCGAACGCGGCGCCTTCATCGCCCGCACCGACAGCCCGTAAGCTGGCCGCCCCGGCGATGCCGGCTCTGCGCGCATTCCGGCTGGCGGCGCTGGTGCTGATAGCCCTGGCGCTGGCGCCCGGCGCCGCTGAGGCGCAACAGACGCCCCTGCAACTGGACCGCGCCCAGTCACTGCACCTTGGCCGCGCCCTGCTGGCCGAGGGTCGCCCCGCGCCGGCCCGCGCCATTGCCGAAGCGCTGCTGGGCGGCGATGCCCGCGATGCCGAGGCCGGCGTGCTGCTGGCCGCCGCGCTGAACCAGCAGGGCCGGCATGCCCAGGCCCGCCATACCGCCTTGCGCGCCCATTTGCGCGGCCAGACCGATGCCGCGCGCTTCGAGGCCGCGATGCTGGCCGGCCGCGCCGAGTTCCATCGCGGCGCCCATGGCCGCGCGCAGTTCTGGCTGCGCCGCGCCGCCCATGTCGCCCCCGATCAGGCGACCCGCGCGCTGGCTGAGCGCAACTTTCACCAGGTCCGCCGCCTGAACCCGTTGCAGTTGCGCTTCAACCTGGGCCTCGCGCGCTCCTCCAACATCAACGACGGCACCAGCGCCGAGGAAATCACCTTCCTGGGCCTGCCATTCCGCGTGCAGGGCGCCTCGCGCGCACTGTCGGGCACCGAACTGAGCACCGATCTGGCGCTGCGCTACCGTATCGCGCAGGCCGAGGGGCGCGAGACCGCGCTGACCCTGCACGCCGCCACCCGCAGCTACCGCCTGTCGCGCAGCGCCCGCGAACAGGCGCCCGAGGCGCGCGCGCGCGACTTCGCCTTCCAGCAGCTGGAGATTGGCGCGCTGCATCGCATCATGGCGCAGGACAGCCGCAGGTTCTACGAGCTTGCGGGCGCGGTGGGGCGGCAATGGTATGGCGGCGCACCGCTGGGCGATCACCTGCGCCTGAGCCTGTCGCAGACCACCGGCCTGAGCGAGGCAACGCAGATGCGGCTGACGCTGAGCGGCCAGCGCCAGCGGCGGCTGGACAGCGCCGCACGGTCGTCCACCCGGCTGGGCATCGGCGGCGCGCTGCATCACCGGCTGGCGGGGGGCGATCATGTGGCGCTGCGCCTGGGCGTGCAGCGCACCCGCGCGCGTTCGCCGCATGTGCAGAACACGGCGCTGCAGGCGCAGGTCAGCTACACGCTGGCCGAGCCGGTGATGGGGATGCGGCTGTCAGCCTTTGCCGATCTGGCAGAGCGGCGCTTTCCCGTGGCCGGGGTGCAGCCCGAGGGGCGACGCGACCTGCAGGGCCGGGTGGGCCTGACCGCGATGGTCGAACGGATCGACTACATGGGGTTCTCGCCCACGGTGCAGGTGCAATACGCGCGCACCCGCTCGACCATGGCGATCCATCAGCGCCGGTCCTTCGATGTGTTCCTGGGTATCGGGTCGCGTTTCTGAGCAGCGTCGATGATATGTCTGCGTTCGGCAGGCTGCTTGCGTGTTCGCCGCCCTTGGTGCAGATGCACTATGCGCGCACCCGCTCGACCATGGCATTCCATCAGCGCCAGCCCTTGATCATTTGATCTGAATGGGGGTCAGAGCCGGGCGGCGGCGTCCCTGACCAGCGGGTCGACCCCCTCGCCGCCGCGCGCGAGATGGGCCTTGAGTTCGGCGCGCATCGACGGATCCCAGTAGTCGCGCAGGTGGCTGGCCAGCCGGGCAGCCTGATCGGTGCCGGGCTGGCTGCGGAAGAAGCTGGAGATCTGGTTGGCCATGCGGACGAGTTTGTCAGGCGACATGCTGGGCCTCGAAAATGATGCGGTCAGGGCGGGTCCAGGCGTCGAAGCCACCATCGCGCGCGAAGGCCGCAAGAGTCATGCCGGCACCTTCGGCCAGGCGCAGGGCGTGGGCGGTGGGGGCAGAGACGGCGATCAGGATTGGGGCGCCGGCCATCGCCGCCTTCTGCACCAGTTCGACCGACAGGCGCGAGGTCATCACGAAGGCGCCCTCGGCCGGGTCGATGCCGGCCCGCGCCATGGCGCCGATCAGCTTGTCCAGCGCGTTGTGGCGGCCCACATCCTCGCGCACCATGACCAGCCCCGCGCCGGGCCGCAGGAAGCCCGCCGCATGGGTCCCCTGGGTACGGGCGTGCAGGGGCTGGCGGGTGCGCAGGTCGTCGGTGGCGCGGCCGATCTCGGCGGCGCTCAGACGCAAGGCGTTATCGGCGACCGAGGGCAAGGGCCGCATCGCCGCCTCCAGACTGTCGATGCCGCAAAGCCCGCATCCCACCGGGCCCGCCATGAAGCGGCGACGCCGGGCCAGTTCCGCCGCGCGGCCGGCGCGCAGCCAGAGGCGGGCCTCGATGCCGGCCGCATGCTCCACTACCTCGAAACCCGTGATCTCCTCGGCGCTGGCCACGACCCCCTCGCCCAGCGCGAAGCCGATGGCGAAATCCCTTATGTCGCCGGGGCTGGCCATCATCACCGCCAGCGTGCTGCCATCGATGACCACGGCCACAGGCACTTCCTCGGGCAGCGCGCGGTGGATTTCCGCGCGCTGGCCACGGCGCCAGGCGATGCCGGGCAGGCTGCGATGGGCAGGCCGCGCCATTGCCCTATTCCGCCGCCGGCAGGATGCGCCGGGCCCGCGCGGCGAGGTCGATATAGTCTTCCTGCCAGTCCGTGGGCCCGTTCGACAGCGCCACCTGCACCGCCGTCACCTTGTATTCCGGGCAGTTGGTGGCCCAGTCGGAATTGTCGGTGGTCACCACATTGGCCTGCGTGCCGGGGTGGTGGAAGGTGGTATAGACCAC
>SKNG01000118.1 GCA_007120685.1 Paracoccaceae bacterium
CGCCCCGTCCCCCGCCGCCACCTCGATCAGCGACAGCGCGTAGGATACGTAATCCGCCCCCGCCCCGTCAAAGTCCGGGTCCACGGTCATGCCCAGAAAACCCAGATCCCCCATCTCGCGCAGGATCTCGGGCTCGATCGCCCCGGTGCGGTCGCGTTCCGCCGCGCCGGGGGCCAGCCGATCGCGGGCAAAGGCGCGGGCTGTATCCTGCACCAGGATCTGGTCTTCGCTCAGCATCGGCTCCCTCCGTGACTGCCTGTCTTATCGCTATCGCTCCTCGCCCCGTCAACGCCGCACAAAGCATCTCTCCCTCATCTTGCCGGAAATACTCCGGGGGGTCCGGGGGGCAGCGCCCCCCGGCCTGGCCCAACGCCTTTCGGCCTGCCGCCAGGCTGGCGGAAAGGGGGCGGGAGCGCGCCGCTTGTCTGTCAGCCGACACCACGGCATAAGCGCCTCATGGCCCGGAACATCCCCCAATTCGTCTGTCAGGAGTGCGGTGCGGTGCATCGCAAATGGCAGGGCCAGTGTGAGGCCTGCGGGGCTTGGAACGCGCTCATCGAGGAGGCGCCGCTCACGTCAGGGCCGAAACCGGCCACAAGCCGGGGCAGGGCGGTGGCGCTCTCCTCGCTTGACAGCGATGAACCCCCACCGCCGCGGGCGCGCTCGGGGCTGGCGGAACTGGACCGAGTGCTGGGCGGCGGGCTGGTGCCGGCCTCGGCCATCCTGGTCGGCGGCGATCCGGGCATCGGCAAGTCGACGCTGCTTCTGCAGGCCACCGCCGCCTTCGGCGGCGCGGGGCTGAACTGCCTCTATGTCTCGGGCGAGGAAGCCGCTGCCCAGGTGCGGTTGCGCGCCCAGCGGCTGGGGCTGGCCCGCGCGCCGGTGAAACTGGCCGCCGAGACCGCGCTGCGCGACATCCTTACCACGCTCGATGCCGAGCGCCCGGATCTGGTGGTGATCGATTCGATCCAGACCATGTGGCTCGACAGCGTCGAAAGCGCCCCGGGCTCGGTGGCGCAGCTGCGCGCCGTGGCGCATGAACTGGTCAGCTTCGCCAAGCGGCGCGGCGTCGCCGTGGTGCTGGTCGGCCATGTCACCAAGGAAGGCCAGATCGCCGGGCCGCGCGTGGTGGAGCATATGGTCGATTGCGTGCTCTATTTCGAAGGCGAGCGTGGCCATCAGTTCCGCATCCTGCGCGCCGTCAAGAACCGCTTCGGCCCCGCCGACGAGATCGGGGTCTTCGAGATGACTGGCGCGGGCCTGGCCGAAGTCGCCAACCCTTCGGCGCTTTTCCTGTCCGAACGCGGCAAGCCCGCTCCCGGCTCGGTCGTCTTTGCCGGGATCGAGGGCACACGGCCCATGCTGACCGAGATCCAGGCCCTCGTCGCCCCCTCGGCGCTGGCCATGCCGCGCCGCACCGTTGTGGGGCTCGATTCGGGGCGGCTCTCTACCGTGCTGGCGGTGCTGGAGGCGCGCTGCGGCATCGGTTTCGCCGGGCAGGACGTGTTCCTGAATGTCGCCGGCGGGCTGCGCGTGCAGGAACCGGCCGCCGATCTGGCCGTCGCCGCGGCGCTGATTTCGGCGCGCGAGGATGTGGCCTTGCCGCCCGATATGGTGGTTTTCGGGGAAATTTCGCTGTCCGGCGCGCTGCGGCCGGTCAGCCAGCGAGAAAACCGGTTGAAAGAGGCGGGAAAACTTGGTTTCACCACCGCCATGCTGCCCGCGGGCGGCCGCGCGGGCCGGACCGGCGGTGCCGAGCCTGCGGTCACCCTGCGTGAACAGGCCGATCTGGCTGGATTTGTCGAGGCGATTCTCGGCGCCCCGGGCGCCGGCTGAAGGAGAGAGCGACGCATGGATGCCTTCACCCTGGTCGATGCGGCCGTCGGCGCGATCATCCTGGTCTCGGCGATTCTGGCCTATGCGCGGGGCTTCCTGCGCGAGGCGCTGGCGATCCTGGGCTGGGTCATCGCGGCGGTGGCGGCTTTCGTGCTGGCCCCGGCGGTCGAGCCCTACATGCGCGAGATCCCCTTCATCGGCCCCATCCTGGGCGACAGTTGCGAATTGACGGTGATCGCCGCCTTCGCCGCCGTCTTTGCCGTCGTGCTGGTTCTGGTGGCGCTGTTCACCCCGGTCTTTTCCAGCCTGGTGCGGAATTCGGCCCTGGGCGGGCTGGATCAGGGTTTCGGCTTCTTCTTCGGGGTGTTGCGGGGCATCGTTCTGGTTGCCGTGGCGCTGATCGTCTATGAGCGTGCGGTGCCGCCGGGCACGGTAGAGATGGTCGACAACTCCCGCTCGGCCGCCGTTTTCGCCCAGTTTCAGGAAGCCATCACCGACGCGGTGCCCGAGGATGCGCCGAACTGGATCGTGCAGCGCTACGAGGATCTGGTCAGCGGCTGCGAGACGCCGCGCAACTGATCCGGGCATCGGTGGCGACGCCGGGGCAAGCAGCGTCCGGCGCCCGTGACAAAGCGGTGACAACCCGCTAGAACGGCGCTGATCCACCCGATGGATTCGTTGTTACCCGGAGCGTGGTTGCGATGCACATATACCCCGGCCACCCGTTTGACGATGACACGTTGCGGGAGGAATGCGGTGTCTTCGGCGTGATCGGCGTGCAGGATGCGGCGAATTTCGTGGCGCTTGGCCTGCATGCGCTGCAGCATCGCGGGCAGGAAGCCGGCGGCATCATCACCTATGCGCCCGAACAGGGTTTCCAGTCGGCGCATCGCTTCGGCCTGGTGCGCGACAATTTCACCAAGCAAAGCGTCATCGAAAGCCTGCCCGGGTCCATCGGCATCGGCCATGTGCGCTATTCCACCGCCGGGTCCAAGGGCGCCACGGCCATCCGCGACGTGCAGCCCTTCTTTGGCGAATTCGCCATGGGGGGCGCGGCCATCGCGCATAACGGCAACATCACCAATGCCGAGGCGATCCGGCGCGAACTGATCGAGCGTGGGTCGATCTTCCAGTCGGCCTCGGACAGCGAATGCATCGTGCATCTGATGGCGCGCTCGATCCAGCGCAATATCCCCGAGCGGATGAAGGACGCGCTGCGCCGGGTGGAGGGGGCGTTTTCCATCGTCGCCATGACCCGCACCAAGCTGATCGGCGTGCGCGACACGCTGGGCGTGCGCCCGCTGGTGCTGGGCAAGGTGGGTGATGGCTGGGCGCTGGCCTCGGAGACCTGCGCGCTGGACATCATCGGCGCCGATTTCGTACGCGAGGTCGAGCCGGGCGAGATGGTGGTGATTGACCATGTGAAGGGTCTTACCTCCTCGCGCCCCTTCGACCGCGCCTCGTCGCGGTTCTGCATTTTCGAGCAGGTCTATTTCTCGCGCCCTGACAGCATCATCGGTGGCCGCTCGGTCTATGAAACCCGCCGTCAGATCGGTGTGGAACTGGCGCGCGAGGCACCGGTCGACGCCGATCTGGTGTGCCCGGTGCCGGACAGCGGCACGCCCGCGGCGATCGGCTACAGCCAGGAATCCGGCATCCCCTATGCCATGGGGATCATCCGCAACCAGTACATGGGCCGCACCTTCATCGAACCCACCGAGCAGATCCGCAACATGGGTGTGCGCCTGAAGCTGAACGTCAACCGCGCGCTGGTGGCGGGCAAACGGATCGTGCTGGTCGATGATTCGGTGGTGCGCGGCACCACCAGCCAGAAGATCAAGGAAATGATCCTGGAGGCCGGCGCGGCCGAAGTGCATTTCCGCATCGCCAGCCCGCCCACGTCCTGGCCCTGTTTCTACGGGGTGGACACACCGGAACGCTCGAAACTTCTGGCCGCGCGCATGACCGAGGAAGAGATGCGCGCCTATATCGGCGTCGAAAGCCTGAAGTTCATCTCGCTGGACGGGCTGTACCGCGCGGCCGGCGAGGCGCAGGGCCGCAACCACGACTGCCCGCAGTTTTGCGACGCCTGTTTTTCAGGCGATTATCCTGTCGCGCCCTCCGACATGATCGAACGCGGGTTCGAGCTTAAGACCACCGATCAGGCGGCCGAATAGCGCTGCACATGGTGTCGCTGCGCCGCTGTTCAGAGCCCTCGATGTCGATGGCTTGCCCGGTCAAGGCCGTCGCGGAAGCGGGAACGCCCGGTTGGCGCGACAGCGCGGCAAAGGCGCTGCCGCCCCGGCCTTGCTGCACTGGTTTGTTACAGAAGCACAACGGCTTCGTTACCCTTTGGCCGTGCGGAATCCCTCTGTTCAATTTGCCAATCGCCCGATAATGTGACCGCCACAAACAAAAAACCAGGGGAGTTATCCATGAAGAAATTTCTGCTTGCAGCCTCGGTATCGGCGCTGGCCACCGGTGCGGCGCTGGCCGATGAGGTGCGCATGGGCGTGCTGCTGGGCTTCACCGGGCCCATCGAATCGCTGACCGGCCACATGGCCGATGGCGCCGAACTGGC
>SKNG01000401.1 GCA_007120685.1 Paracoccaceae bacterium
CCTGCCCGCCTTCTGCTCGGTCCGCGGCTATATCCGCCCGGCGATCAATTTCGAGATCCGCCTGCCCGAGGACTGGAACGGCGGCTTCTACATGGCCGGCTGCGGGGGCTTCTGCGGGCAGTTGCTGTCTGACGCCCCGGGCTTTGTCAACGCCATGAACCACGGGCTGCGGCGCGGCTATGCCTCGGCAACCATGGATGGCGGGCATTGGGGGGCCAATTCGGTCGATGCCCGCTGGGCGCTGTATAACCGTGTGGCCGAGGTCGACTGGGGCGAACGCGCGGTGCGCGAGACGGCGGTGCTGGCGCAGAGCGTGATCGAGCGCTTCTATGGCGACGCCCCCAGCCCGCGCATCTTTGCCGGCTGCTCCACCGGCGGGCGGCAGGCCAACATGCTGGCGCTGCGCTCGCCCACGCTGTTTGACGGCATCATCAACGGCGCCCCGGCGCTGGACTACACCGGGCTGGTGGCCACCTGGATGGCCAGCGTGGTGCAGGCCAACACCGCCGAGGATGGCAGCCGCATCATAGGCCCCGAGGACGTGGGCCTGATCCGCGACCATGTGCTGGCGCAATGCGACGCGGCCGACGGGCTGGAAGACGGGCTGATCTCGGACCCTGATTCGTGCCAGGTCGACTGGTCGGGCATCGCCTGCGGCGAGGGCAGCAACGCGCCCTGCCTGTCCGATGCCCAGATCGGCACCCTGACCGCCTGGACGGAAACCGGCGCGGTCGACTCGGCCGGCGAGAGCCTGCATCCGACCCGGGTGCCGCCGGGCTCGGAACCCTTCTGGGGCCTGTGGCTGACCGGCTTTCCTGGCGGCGGCGGGGGGCTGGTGCCGGTCTTCAACCAGAACTTCCTGCAGTTCATGGCCTTCCGTGATGATCCGGGCGAGGGTTTCACCTCGATGGATTTCGACTTTGACCGCCATCCGGCAGAGCTGGAATTCATGGGCCGCATCTACAACGCCAACCAGGCCGATCTGGCCGGCTTTGCCGAGGCCGGCGGGCGGATGATCACCTGGCACGGGCTGGCCGATGCCATCGTGCCGCATGGCTATACGGTGGATTACTTCCAGCGGCTGCGGGCGGCGCATGGCGATGCGCTGGATGATGTGAACCGGCTGTTCCTGATCCCCGGTATGGACCATTGCGGCATCCAGGGCGGGCCGGGCATCACCTCGGCCGGGTTCGACCCGCTGAGCGCGATGGAAGCCTGGCTGGCCGAGGGCACGGCGCCCGAGGTGCTGATGACCACGCGGCGCGACGGGGATGGCGATGTGGACTGGGAGCGCCCGGTCTGCACCTGGCCCGCCCAGGCGCGGCATGACGGAGAGGGCGACTGGCGCGAGGCCGACAGCTGGGCCTGCGCCGAATAGGCGGCGGGCCAGCAGCGGCGCGCGCGACGGCACGCGCCGCTGCTTTTCCGCCCCCCGGCGCTGGCCCCGGCGGGCAGGGGCACTAACTGCATGACAGCATCACAAGACGGAGCCCTGCCCATGCCGCTGACCCGCCGCGCCCTTGTCCTGGCTGCCCCCGCCCTTGCCCTGACCGGCTGCGCGCGCACCCCCGCCTCGCCCCCGCCGCCGCGGCAGCCGATCACGCTGGAGAGCGCCTTTGCCGGGCGTTCGGTGGGCGCGGGCGTGTTCAAGGTCTGGCTGACCGGGCAGGAACGCCGCTTCACCGCCCGGCTGGACGGGCGGCTGGAAGGCGACCGGCTGACCGTGGTGGAAGATTTCGTCTATGACGACGGCGACGAGAACCGCCTGACCTGGGTGTTCGACCGTGCAGGCCCCGGTCGCTGGACGGGCGAGCGCGAAGATACCGTGGAACCGGCCGAAGTGGTCGAATCAGGCACCGAAATACGGCTGACCTATACAGCCGATTTCGCCTCGCCCGAGGGGGTGACGCGGCTGGGATTTTCCGATGTCATCTATTTCGGCGCCGATGGGCGGGTGATCAACGATGCCATCGTCACCCGCTGGGGGCTGCCGGTGGCGTCGGTCCGGTTCGAACTGGTCCGCGTCTGACACGATCACTCGGTGACGGTTTCGCGAGACGCGGCAAACGCGCCTTCGAAGGCGCGTGCACACGGGCTTTCGAAAGCCCGTTTTCCGGCGCCGCCAGACCTCTCTTGGCGGTTTGTGACGCGGGCGCGCAACCTGCGCCCGCCGCCCCCTTAGCCGTTTGACGCCGCCAGCCGCATCCGCGGGCCTTTCGGCCCGTGCTGGCTGTGTTCATCCATGAATTCGAACACCAGCGGGCGAATGTTGTTGCGCCAGCTCTTGCCGGCGAAGATGCCGTAATGGCCGGCGCCGGGCTCGACATGGCTGGCTTTCTTGCTGTCATCCAGCCCGGTCAGCAGGTCCAGCGCCGCCAGGCACTGGCCTGGCGCCGAGATGTCGTCCTTCGCCCCTTCGACGATCTTCACCGCCACATCGGTGATCGCGCTGATATCGACAGGCCGGCCATCGACATGGAAGGCGTTGCGCGCAATCTCACGATCCTTGAAGATCCGCTCGACGGTGGACAGGTAGAATTCCGCCGTCATGTCCATGACCGACAGATATTCGTCATAAAAACGATTGTGCTTGTCGCGCTCGCTGTCATCGCCGCGCGCGCCGGCGGTGATCTTGTCTGCAAAGGCCTGGGCGTGCCGGTCCAGATTCATGCTCAGGAAGCCGGCAAGCTGCAACAGCCCGGGATAGACCAGCCGCCCCACACCCGCATATTTGAACCCCACGCGCTGGATCGCCAGATGTTCGAGCTGCCCCATTGTCACGCGGCGGCCGAAATCGGTTACCTCGGTCGGCGCGGCGTCGGGGTCCACCGGGCCGCCGATCAGGGTCAGGGTCAGCGGCTGGGCATCGGGGTCGTCCTGGGCCAGCATCGCCGTGGCGGCCAGCGCCAGCGGCACCGGTTGGCACACCGCGACGACATGCGTGTCCGGCCCCAGGTGCTTCATGAAATCAACCAGATACTGAGTGTAGTCCTCGATATCGAACTTGCCGGCCGAAACCGGGATATCGCGGGCATTGTGCCAGTCGGTGATCCAAAGCTCCGAATCGGGCAGCAGGCTGGCCACGGTGGACCGCAGCAGCGTCGAATAATGCCCTGACATCGGCGCGCAAAGCAGGATGCGGCGCGGCTTTTCGGGCCTGCCATGGACCTTGAAGCGGACCAGATCGCCGAAGGGGCGTTCGATCTCGTGCACGGATTCGACCAGATGGTCGCGCCCATCCTCGGCCACCACGGTGCGGATGCCCCAGTCCGGCTTGATGACCATGCGCGCGAAGCTGCGCTCGGTCACCCGCCCCCAGGCCGACATGACCTTGAACATCGGGTTCGGCACCATCCCCCAGACAGGGTAGGAGGCAAAGGCCCGGGCCGAGGCGCCATACCATTCCATGGTGTTGCGCGTCGCTTCCATCAGGTCATAGGTCGCCATCTGCTTCATGTGATTCTCCTGCCGGTCATTCGCTTCCTGCCAGAAAAGCTAGCTTCAATTCTGCGCTCTGCCCGTTTAGATTGCCTGTAACGCACCGGCCGGCACCCGATGCTGCGCCGCAGTAAGATACGGGGGGAAAGTTGATATGGCAACTTCCGAATATGAAGAATCTGCAAACCTGGACAAGATGAACGCCAATCTGGCGCGGATCGAGGCGCTGACGCAACGCCTGGTTGCGGCCTTTGCCCGCCAGCAGCCGCAGCGGCCGGATTTGCAGGCGCCCGATCCGTCGCTCTATCTGAAGGCGGCGACGGCCTGGTGGGCCGAGATGGTGCAGAATCCGTCCAAGGTGATGGAGCATCAGATCGGCTACTGGGGCAAGACGCTGAAGCATTTCGTCGAGGCGCAAGAGCAGTTTGCCAAGGGCCAGCTTGCCCCGCCGCCGGACAACACGCCGGACGACCGGCGCTTCACCAACCCGCTGTGGAAGACGCATCCCTATTTCAACTACATCAAGCAGCAGTATCTGATGTCCAGCCAGGCGATAGAGCAGGCCATCGCCAGCCTGGACACCATGGATGCGCGCGAAAAGAAGCGGCTGGAATATTTCGGCAAGCAGATCATCGACATGATGGCGCCGACGAATTTCCTGGGCACCAACCCCGATGCGCTGATGAAGGCGGTGGAGACCGAGGGCGAAAGCCTGGTGCGGGGCCTGGAGAACATGGTGCGCGACATCGAGGCCAATGACGGCGACCTGCTGGTCACGCTGGCCGACCGCGATGCCTTCAAGGTCGGCGGCAATATCGGCACGACCGAGGGCGCGGTGGTGTTCCGCAACCGGATGTTCGAGTTGATCCAGTACAAGCCCACCACCGAGAAGGTGCATGAGACGCCCTTGCTGATCTTTCCGCCCTGGATCAACAAGTTCTACATCCTGGACCTGAAGCCGCAGAATTC
>SKNG01000366.1 GCA_007120685.1 Paracoccaceae bacterium
CCGTGGCGGGCACACTGGCCGTTGCCACCATCCTTTTCCGCGCCTGAGGACCGAAAACACATGGCTGCTTACGAAATCGAACAACATTCCTATGATGTGGTGGTGGTGGGTGCCGGCGGCGCGGGGCTGCGCGCGACGCTGGGCATGGCCGAGCAGGGGCTGAAGACCGCCTGCGTGACCAAGGTCTTCCCCACCCGCTCGCACACCGTCGCCGCACAGGGCGGTATCGCCGCGTCGCTGTCGAACATGGGCCCGGATCACTGGCAGTGGCACATGTATGACACCGTCAAGGGCTCGGACTGGCTGGGCGACACCGACGCGATGGAATACCTGGCACGCGAAGCGCCCAAGGCCGTCTATGAGCTGGAGCATTACGGCGTGCCCTTCTCGCGCACCGAAGAGGGCAAGATCTATCAGCGCCCCTTTGGCGGCCACACCACCGAATTCGGCGAGGGCCCGCCCGTGCAGCGCACCTGCGCCGCCGCCGACCGCACCGGCCATGCCATGCTGCACACGCTCTATGGTCAGTCGCTGAAGCAAAAAGCGCAGTTCTATGTCGAGTATTTCGCGCTTGACCTGCTGATGAGCGAGGATGGTCAATGCCAGGGCGTGCTGGCCTGGAAACTGGATGACGGCACGCTGCACCAGTTCAATGCCAAGATGGTGGTGCTGGCCACGGGCGGCTATGGCCGGGCCTATTTCAGCGCCACCTCGGCGCATACCTGCACGGGCGATGGCAATGGCATGGTGGCCCGCGCCGGCCTGCCGCTGCAGGACATGGAATTCGTGCAGTTCCACCCCACCGGCATCTATGGCGCCGGCTGTCTGATCACCGAGGGCGCGCGCGGCGAGGGCGGCTATCTGACCAACTCCGAGGGCGAGCGCTTCATGGAGCGCTACGCACCGACCTACAAGGATCTGGCCAGCCGCGACGTGGTCAGCCGCTGCATGACGATGGAGATCCGCGAAGGGCGCGGGGTGGGGCCGAACAAGGACCATATCCACCTGCACCTGAACCATCTGCCGAAAGAGGCGCTACAACTGCGCCTGCCGGGGATTTCGGAATCGGCCAAGATCTTCGCCGGCGTGGATGTCACCAAGGAGCCGATCCCGGTGCTTCCGACGGTGCATTACAACATGGGCGGCATCCCCACAAATTACTGGGGCGAGGTGCTGAACGCCGATGGCGAAAACCCCACGCGCACCGCACCGGGCCTGATGGCTGTGGGCGAGGCCGCCTGCGCCTCGGTGCATGGGGCGAACCGGCTGGGTTCGAATTCACTCATCGACCTGGTGGTATTCGGCCGCGCCGCCGCCATCCGCGCCGGGCAGATCGTCGATGCCGAAGCGCCCATCCCCGTGGCGCCGAAAGCAGCGGTGGATGCCGCCGTCGCGCGCTTCGACAAGACCCGCCATGCCAGCGGCGCCGTGCCCACCGCCGAGCTGCGGCTGGAAATGCAAAAGACCATGCAGGAAGATGCCGCCGTCTTCCGCACCGAAAAGACCCTGGCCGAGGGCTGCAGGAAGATGGTCGATGTCGCAGCCAAGCTCGATGATATCCAGGTCACCGACCGCTCGCTGATCTGGAACACCGACCTTATGGAAACGCTGGAGCTGCAAAACCTCATGCCGAACGCGCTGACCACCATCGTCTCGGCCGAGGCGCGCAAGGAAAGCCGTGGCGCGCACGCTCATGAGGATCACCCGGAGCGCGACGATGCCAACTGGCGCAAGCACACGCTGGCCTTCGTCACCGGCAACCGCGTGCAACTCGATTACCGCCCGGTGGTCACCGAGCCACTGACGGCGCTCGAGGCCGGCGGCATCGACCCCCAGAAGATCGCCCCGAAGGCGCGGGTGTATTGAACACATGGCAGCCAGGCCGCAACCTGGTCCGACCGGGGACGACAGCAGCCGCGCGCTGCCCCCCCTGAGACGGCTGCGCCGCGCGCTGGGCCGGATCGGGCGCGAGGCGGCGCTTTATCCGACACTTCTGCGTGGCGGCAGGCGACCGGGTCTGGCCGTTCTGCCCAGCGAGGGGCGCGCCGGCGCCAGCCTGCTGCGTGGTTTCAACATGGCCGATGCGTTGCAGGGGCGGGGGTGGCGCACAATGGTCGTGCCACATCATCTTTCGCGCGCGCAGCGGCACCGGGTGCTGGGGCTGTTTCGCCCCGATCTTCTGCTGGTTCAGCAAGCGCGTCATCCGCTGAACCGGGTCGAACATCTGCAGGACTGGCCGACGGTTCTCGACATCGACGACGCCGATTTCATGGACCCGGCGCTGGAGCCGGCCCTGAGCGCCATTCTTGCGCGGGCAGAGGGCGCGGTCTGCGGCAGCCGGTTCATCAGGGACTGGGCACAGCGGCATGGCGCCCGCGCGCGCGTGATCTGGACCGGAACGCCGGTCAGCCCCGGCCCATGGCCGCTTCACGCCGACCGGCGTCCGCTTGTCACCTGGGCGCAACTGGGGCCAGAGGCGTATCGTGCCGAACTTGGGATCGTGGCGCATGTCATGGTCGAGGTCGCGCGACGGCGCGGGCCGGTCGACCTGCGGCTCTACTCATGGTCCGGCCCGCGCGACGCGCCAGAGCTGGAGCAGATGCAGGCGGCGGGCGTGCGGATCGAAATCCTGCCTCGGCTCTCCTATGACGACTACCTCGCCTCGCTGCGCGAGGCCGCGGTGGGTCTGTCGGCCATCGCCCGGGCCGAAGGCTTTGCCCAGGGCAAGTCTTTCGGCAAGATCCTCGGCTATCTTGATGCCAAGGTGCCGGTAATCTGCAGTGACGCGGCAGATCATGCACTGTTCTTCCGACCGGGAAGCGGTGTGGTCAGCGATGATCCAGCGGTCTGGGCCGATACCGTCTGCGCGCTGCTTGACGATCCGGCGCGCAGGCAGTCGATGGCCGATGCCGCCCATGCCGATTTCCGGTCGCGCCTTTCGGTCGATGCCGCCGCCGACCGGCTGCATGCGTTTCTGACCGACCTGCTGAACCACCCGGTTCAGCGCGCAACATGAGCGCCGTCACGCCACGGCAACCGTATCCACTGGCCGGCCACCCCGGCTGCAGACGTCACGCAAGAGGGCAAAACACATGGTGCAACTGACCCTGCCGAAGAACAGCCAGATCCGCGTCGGCAAGACCTGGCCAAAGCCCGAAGACGCCAGCAAGCTGCGCACCTTCCGTATCTATCGCTGGAACCCCGATGATGGCGAAAACCCGCGCGTCGACACCTATTTCGTCGATCTGGACGATTGCGGGCCGATGGTGCTGGACGCGCTGATCTGGATCAAGAACAAGGTCGATCCCAGCCTGACCTTCCGCCGCTCCTGCCGCGAGGGCATCTGCGGCTCCTGTGCGATGAATATCGATGGCGGCAACGAACTGGCCTGCATCTTCGGCATGGACGAGGTGCAGGGCGATGTGCGCATCTACCCGCTGCCGCATATGCCGGTGGTCAAGGATCTGGTCCCCGACCTGACCCATTTCTACGCCCAGCATGCCAGTATCAAACCCTGGCTGGAGACGAAGTCGAACACGCCCGCCAAGGAATGGAAGCAGTCGATCGAGGACCGCGAGAAGCTGGACGGGCTCTATGAATGCGTGATGTGCGCCTGCTGCTCGACCTCCTGCCCCAGCTACTGGTGGAACGGCGACCGCTATCTGGGCCCGGCCTCGCTGCTGCATGCCTATCGCTGGATCATCGACAGCCGCGACGAGGCCACCGGCGAGCGGCTTGATGACCTGCATGACCCGTTCAAGCTCTATCGCTGCCACACGATCATGAACTGCGCCAAGACCTGTCCCAAGGGGCTGAACCCGGCGAAAGCCATCGCCGAGATCAAGAAGATGATGGTGGAACGGGTGGTGTGATCCGGGCCCAGATGGGGCGGCAGGCTGCGCCGCCCCGTCCCTTCTGGTGCCGAAAAGGCAAGGTGTCCACGCGTGGACAGCTATTCAATCCATTGTTTTTGAATGGTTATCCAGAACAAGCCGCCCTTTAAGGACGCGATGTTTTCCAACATCAGCCATGCGGTTGGCCGGGCCGGCGGCAGGGCCGCGCGCTTCCCCGTCCGGCTCGCGGCCCGCGCCTTGCTCACCAGCCGTCGCGCTCGATCCCCTCGCCGACCAGATGCGGGATGAGGATATCGAGGTCGCGCCAGGGGTAGAAATCCACCTCATCGATCTCGATCCGGTTCGGCGCCACGCGACGGGCGCGATCCTCGCACATGAAGACGTAATCCTCGGGATGCGGCGCCTCGACGATCAGTCGGAAATGGCCGATCGGGCCGCGCCAGTTGCCGCCGGGCGTGAGAAGGTATTCGACCTCGCTGGCGGCGAAGGTCAGGTAGTGATACTCATCGCCGACATTCTGGCGC
>SKNG01000258.1 GCA_007120685.1 Paracoccaceae bacterium
AGCCGGTGCCGAAGATCACGAAACGGCAGGTGATCCGGTGCTCTGCCCCGTCCTTCTGATCGGTCACGGCAAGGGTCCAGCACTGGGTCTCGCTTGACCACGCGGCCCGGGTCACCCGCTTACCGAATTGGATATGGCGGTCGATGCCATGTTCGCGGGCCGTGTCCGCGATATAGGTTCTGATCCGGTCGCCGTCGGCAAGGGTCTCGGGGTCATGCCAGGGGCGAAAGGCGTAGCCATAGGTCAGCATGTCGGAATCCGACCGGACGCCGGGATAGCGGAACAGGTCCCAGGTGCCGCCCAGCCGGCTGCGTGCCTCCAGAATGACAAAGCGCGTCTTTGCGGCGCCCGTCTGCAGATGGCAGGCCATGCCGATCCCGGACAGGCCGGCGCCGATGATGACGACGTCATGATCTACCGTCGGCGCCGGCCGACACTTGCGGGGGTTTTCGTCTTTCATGGGCTTTGAATTGTCCGATACCGGCGTCGGATCATGGCGTTTCGGGATTATCGCGGCATCCAGGCTTTCTACCGGGTCGTTGCAAAGGGAATGCGAGCCCTGCCCGAAAAGGCAGATGTCACCGTTTCTGGTAAATCGCTTTGATATGCGCGGGGTGAGGCGCCTTCGAAGGCGCGTGAAGACGGGCTTCTCACAAAGCCCGTCTTCCGTCGGTGCCCGTGTGTCCTGCACCAGTCAAGCGGATTTCGCATGCAGCCACGTGCCGCCCGCCGGATGCCCGGATATCCCTTGCCAGATCCCCGGTCAGCCGAAATGCAGGCTCTTGACCTCCTGATAATCCTCCAGCCCCATCAGCCCGCCTTCGCGCCCGTTGCCGGACGCCTTGTAGCCGCCGAACGGCGTGCCCCATTCCATCCCGCCGCCGTTGACATGCACCGACCCCGCCCGCAGCCGCGCGGCCACGCGTTCCGCGCGATCCCGGTCGCCGGTCTGGACGTAGGAGGCCAGGCCGTAGGGCGTGTCATTGGCGATGGCGATGGCCTCGTCCTCGTCGGCCGCCGGGATGATCGACAGCACCGGGCCGAAGATCTCCTCCCGCGCGATGGTCATGTCGTTCCTTACATCGGCAAAGACCGTGGGTCGCACATACCAGCCCGTGTTCATCTCTGGCGGCCGGCCGGGGCCGCCGGCGACAAGCCGCGCGCCCTCCTCGATGCCGCGGGTGATCTTTTCCTGCACCCGGTCCCATTGGATACGGTCGAAGAGCGGGCCGATATGGTCGCCCTCCTGCGCCGGATCGCCCACCTTTGTCGCTTCCGCCGCCGCGCGGGCGATATCCACCACCCGGTCATAGCAGGCGCGCTCGACGATCATCCGGGTGGGCGCATCGCAGGACTGGCCGGTATTCAGAAAGCACTCGGCGACCGAGCCGCGCACGCGCGCCTCCAGCGCCTCGCCGCAATCGGCGAAGACCAGATTGGGCGACTTGCCGCCCAGTTCCAGCGTCACGCGCTTCACCGTGTCGGCGGCGGATTTGCTGACCGAGGTGCCGGCCCGGGTGGAGCCGGTGAAGGACACCATCGTCAGCCCCGGATGGCGGGCCAGCGCATCGCCCACATCCGGCCCGGTGCCGTGGATCAGGGCAAAGGCGCCGGGGGGTACGCCGGCCTCGTGCAGGATTTCGGTATAGATGACAGCGGAAAGCGGCGTGTGTTCGGACGGTTTCAGGATCGCAGGGCAGCCGGTGGCCAGCGCCGGCAGCACCTTCAGCGCAATCTGGTTGATCGGCCAGTTCCAGGGCGTGATCAGCCCCACCGGCCCGATGGGCTCGCGCAGCATCGTGTCGCCATTGGGCAGGGTCCAGCGTTCCTCCTGCGCCTCCAGCGCTGCGATGAAACCGTCTGCATGGCCCACCCCGGCATCGGCCTGATAGGCGCGCGACATGGTGATCGGCGCGCCCATTTCGGTGCTGATTGCCTGGGCCAGATCCTCGCGCCGGGCATCAGTCAGATCACGGATGCGGCGCAGCAGCGCCAGACGTTCGGCCTTTGGCCAGCGCCCGAATGTCTCGAACGCTTCGACCGCCGCGGCCACCGCGCGGTCCACATCTGCCGTCCCGGCCAGCGCCAGCGTGCCGATGCGCGTGTCATTGGCCGGGTTCATGATCGGCATGGTCTTGCTGCTCAGCGGTGCCACCCAGGCCCCGCCCACGTAATGGCGTTCGGTGTCGATTGTCATTGCGCGGCTATCCCTGTCGTTCCGGGGCGCGTGACCTCATACCCCTCTTCCTCTGGTTCATCATCGACCAGCACGGTGGGAAAGCCATCAGCCAGCACGCTCAGCCCGGTGGCCGCTTCCAGCCGCTCGATGATCCGGTCGGACTGCGCGCGCTCGCCAAAGCGGCGCTGCCCGTCGGACATGATGTCGATGACCAGGGGCGAGATTTCAAGCGGCACGCCATGGGTATCGGCAAGTTTCTGGAAAAGCCCGATATCCTTCTGGATCAGATCCATGGTAAAATTCACGTCGCGCGAGCCCGACAGGATAAGCTGGCTTTCCGTCTCATGCACGAAGGACGTGCCGGAGGATATGCGGATCGCCTCGTAGGTCGTGGCCATGTCCAGCCCGGCGGCCTTCATGGTGGTCAGCGCCTCGCACAGCGCGACCAGATGCACATTGGCCAGGTAGTTGGTCATCACCTTCAGCTTCGACGCCGTGCCCAGATCGCCGGTGTGCAGGATGCGCCGGCCCATGCGTTTCAGAAGCGGCAGCACGGCCTCCACCGCCGGGCGCGGGCCGCCCGCGAAGATGGAGATATTGGCGGTGTCGGCCCGGTGGCAGCCCCCCGAGACCGGGCATTCCACCGCCATGCCGCCGGTTTCCGCCACCGCCGCGCCCAGGCGGATGATCTCTTCCGCGTCGGTGGTGGACATCTCGATCCAGATCTTTCCCGGCCCCATTTCCGGCAGCATCTGCTCCATCACGGCGGCGGATGCAGCGGGCGAGGGCAGACAGGTGATGACCACCTCGCAATCGCGCATCAGCGCCGCGGGGCTGCCGCCATCGCGGCCGCCCCGCTGGGTGAAGGCATCCACCAGCCCCGCGTCCAGATCGTGCACGCTCAGGTCGATCCCGTTGCGCAACAGGCTGCCCGCCAGCTTGCCGCCGACATTGCCCAGCCCGATGAATCCCGTTTTCATGATATGCTCCTGCCCCGCCGGCGCGGGGTCTTTTGGGGTGATGCCCGGCGCGGGGTCAGTCGCGGTAATCCGGCTCTTCGCGGTCCAGCACCGATTTCAGATGCGCAAAATGCGAGTCCGCCATACCGGCATAGGCTTTCCAGCCGCTTGCCGTGTTCGCCGCCACATCTGGCGGCATCACCTTCAGCGGCTGCCCGGTGGCGCGGGCCAGCAGCACGGTCTGCGCGGCCTTCTCGAAGAAATACAGGCTCTCGAAAGCCTCGGCCACGGTGGCGCCGGTGGTGGTGACGCCGTGGTTGGCCATCAGCAGCGTCGAACAGTCGCCCAGCGCGGCGGCGATATGTTCGCCCTCGGCCACGTCATCGGCGATGCCGCCGCAATCGGGGTCGATGGCCAGATCGCCCCAGAACCGCGCGGTGTTCATGTCGATGGGCGGCAGGGACGGATCGGCCAGCGCGGCCAGCGCGGTGGCATGCGGCGGGTGCAGATGCAGAACCACGCGCACATCCGGCCGGGCGCGGTGCAGCGTGCCGTGGATCGTCCAGGCCGAGGCATCGGGCGCGTCCGGCCCGTCCATGATCGCCGGATCATCCGCGTCCAGCAGCAAGAGGTCCGAGGCGCGGATGGCCGAGAAGTGCCGCCATTTCGGGTTCATCAGGAACCGCCGCCCGTCATCGGAGACGGCGGCGCTGAAGTGGTTGCCCACCGATTCGTGCCAGCCGAAGCGTGCGGCCAGCCGGAAGGCAGCCGCCAGATCGATCCGCAGCGCCTGTTCCGTCTGGCTTTCGTCGATATCCTTCACTTGAACCGCCCTTCTGATACCAGCGCGCGATACTTGCCGCGCAATTCGCCCCGGTCGGTGTAGGTGCCGCGCAGGTAGCGGTCCCCGCTGGTGGCCGAATAGGCCTCGCGCCCATGGACGATGCGATGGTTGTCAAAGGTGATGCACTCGCCTGCCCGCAGGGTGAAGCGCATCACGTATTTCGGATCCTGCAACATGCGGCCGAAGCGTACAAAGGCCGGGTAGTAGCTGTCCAGCACCCTTTGCGGCAGGTCGAAGATATCGGCCATGTGCTGGCTGATGGTAACGCCGGACACCTGCCCGTGCCGGTCCAGTTCGATCACCCGCTGGCGGGCGCGCATGTCGATATCGTCATGCTCCTTGTAAAACGGGATCTCGGTCTCGGCCAGCAGCCGGAACGCCTCGG
>SKNG01000112.1 GCA_007120685.1 Paracoccaceae bacterium
CAAACCGCTCGATCACGGCCTCGACCAACTGCAAGCTACCAGTCGCAGGCATAGGCGTAGAACTAGTCGTAGACATGGAACCTCGGCGTCAGACCAACGCCACCAGCCTATCCCAGACCGGCCACGCCGCTAACCCACGGGGTCTCCTTGCCGCTTACGAAGCGGACGGGGGCAGCGCCCCCAAAGACCTCGAAACCCCGAAACCCGTCTCGGGTCGCAAACCCGTTTCAGGGGGCTTTGCCCCCGCCGCGCCTTTCGGCGCGACTCCCCCAGGATATTTCAAGAGCAAAGAGGAGGCGGTGGTGCGGTCAACCGCAATGGGGCTGGTCGGAGTAGCAGGATTCGAACCTGCGACCTCTGGTACCCAAAACCAGCGCGCTACCAGGCTGCGCCATACTCCGCTGCGGGCTCTCTAGCCCAAGCCGCGCGCCGTGAAAAGACACGAAACCCCTTGCCGATACCGCCCGACCGGCCGCACCCGCAACGCTACTCGCAAGGCCAGGCCGCGCTGTCCTGGTTCAGGCGCGGGTGGCGCAGTTCACTGCCCGGGCCGATACCCAGCCGTTCCGACAGGCCACCATTGATTTCCAGGACCATCAGTACGTTTTCGCCGCCGTCGATGGGCGTGCGGTCAAGCGGACGGGCGCGGGGGTGGACGTGGCGCACTACCCCGGCGGGATCGATGAAAAGCATGTCCAGCGAGATCAGCGTGTTCTCCATCCAGAATACCGCACGGTCCGGCCGGTCGAAGATAAACAGCATTCCCGCAGAGCGCGGCAGCGACTCGCGGTGCATCAGGCCGGTGGCGCGGCTCTCCGGCGTGTCGGCAATCTCGACCGTGAACCGGGCCTGGCCCCAAGGTCCGCGCAGAAGGACCGTATCCTCGCGGCAGCCGGTTTGAGCCTGCGCCGTTGTCACTGGAACATGCAGCCAGAGCCCCAGCAATGCCAGAACCAGGATCGCTCGCGCCATCCCTGTTCGCGCCAACGCTGAGCAAGGACGACACGGTTGCTGACGCTGGTGCATGGCAATGCCCTTTCCCGGGCCTGAAGCGACCCTGTTCCACGCGCCTCTTTGTCACGGACGCGCGGCCCGTCGTCACCGGGACCCGCCGGCAGGGGCACAGATGGTACGTGAGGCTAGCCTTCGTTTTCCGAGGCGTCCAGCGCCGTTTCCCACGGTGCGATCATCACCGCCTGACGGCCACGTTCCCCCCGAACGATCCGAAGCGCGATCGCCTCGCCCGGCTGCAGGTCGGCGAAGCCGGACCGGCGCAAGGCCTCCATGTGGATGAACACGTCCTCGGCGCGTCCGAAGACATTGCCGAAACCGAAGCCCTTGACCTTGTCGAACCACTTCACCCGTGCCGGTTCCAGCGGCAGCGAGAGAACTTCCTCGGGCAGATCGGCGCCCGGCTGCGCTCCGTCAATGGCATCGGCCGGCGGCGTTATCTCCAGAACCTCGACCGCCTGAAGGCCCCGCGGCGTCTGTTGCACGCTTACCAGAATCTCGGCGCGGTCGCAGACCGAACTTTGCCCAAAGCTGCGTAACGCATTCACATGCAAAAGGATATCCGGCCCGCCGTCATCCGACAGGATGAAGCCGAATCCCTTTGCAGGATCGAACCATTTGACGCTACCGCGCATCCGCGGGAGGCATCTTTCCATTTCCACCATTCTTTTTTTCCCAACCCGAATGATAGTGACATGTACACGAAGTATCTGCCACTCGGCAGATAATTCAAGTGTAAAGGATCGTCGGATCCCGTTATGAAGCGAAGTCCCACTTACCTGCAAGGCGCTGTCGGTTGGCGCCGATCAGGGACTGAGCCGGCATATTCGCCAGTCTTTATCAGGCGACTCGCGCTGCCAGCGGAACCGGTCATGCAGCCGGAAGGCGCCATCGGCCCAGAACTCCATTTCGACCGGCTCGATCCTGTAGCCGCCCCAGAAGGGCGGACGCGGCGGCCTTGGGCCCAGCTTCACCGTCAGCCGTGCGACCTCGGCCATCAGCGCCTTGCGCGAGGCCAGCGGTTGCGACTGGCGCGATGCCCAGGCCCCGAGCCGCGACTGCAGCGAGCGCGACGCGAAATAGGCATCCGCGTCTGCCCCTTCCAGCCGGGCTATAGACCCCCGCACCCGGATCTGGCGCCGCAGTGACTTCCAGTGCAGCACGAAGGCCGCCTTGCCTGCCACTTCGATTTCCCGCGCCTTGGCGCTGCCGTAATTCGTGTAGAAGACGAAGCCGGCCGCGTCGATTTCCTTCAGCAGCACCATGCGGACATTCGGCAGGCCCGAAGCATCGACCGTGGAGAGGGCGATGGCATTGGGGTCGTTGATCTCTGCCTTCTCGGCCGCCTTGAGCCACGCCCGGGCGATGGCAAAAGGGTCGCTACCGGCGAAAATGCCGCGACGCTCTTCCCCGCCGGTGTCCTGCGCCTCTGTCGGTTCGGTCGTTGTCATCGCGCGCGCTGTCTCACTCTTCACTCTATAGTGCCGCTGCCATCAGCGAGCACCATACTTGCCGAAGCTTGGCGCCGGCCTGATAACCAAACTTGCCAGTGCTTGCCATGCATAAAACGCCACTGACCCGCTTTGACCTGTCCTGACGCAGGGGCACGCGTGGCGAACTCACTCGTCCCTCGGCGAGATAGCGTTCAAAACGTCGAACACAACCTTTGCCCGCAGGTTGGCAGATCACTTTCCGGTGCTCAGCAGGGTTTTCCGTCGCCCCGCGCAGCCTTGAAGCCTGCATCCCTTTCGCCTAATCCTGATCGGCATTCTTCCGGCGGATCAGGGACAGGGCACGATGGCAGGATTGATGGACGGCAAGCGCGGCCTGATCATGGGGCTGGCCAATGACAAGTCGATCGCCTGGGGCATCGCCCGGGCGCTTTCCGACCAGGGGGCGGAGCTGGCATTTTCCTATCAGGGCGATGCGCTGCGCAAGCGCGTGCACCCGCTGGCCGAGCGGCTGGGCGTGCCGCGGGTGTTCGAATGCGACGTGGGTGATGCGGGCTCACTGGACAAGCTGTTCGACGAGCTGAAGACGCTGTGGGGCGAGATCGATTTCGTGGTCCATGCCATCGGCTTTTCCAACAAGGATGAGCTGCGCGGCCGGTACGTGGACACTTCGCGTGACAACTTCCTGATGACGATGGATATCTCCGTCTATTCCTTCACCGCCGTCTGCCAGCGTGCAGCAAGCATGATGCGCCCCGGCGGCTCGCTGCTGACCCTGACCTATTACGGGGCGGAGAAGGTGATGCCGCATTACAACGTCATGGGCCTGGCCAAGGCGGCGCTGGAATCATCCGTGATGTACATCGCCGAGGATCTGGGCAAGGACGGCATCCGCTGCAACGCCATCTCGGCCGGGCCGATCAAGACGCTGGCGGCATCGGGCATCGGCGATTTCCGCTATATCCTGAAGTGGAACGAACTCAACTCGCCCCTGCGGCGCAACGTGACGCAGGAAGAGGTGGGCAAGGCCGCAGTGTACCTGTTGTCCGATCTGGGCTCCGGCACCACGGGCGAGGTGCTGCATGTCGATGCGGGCTATCACGCCGTGGGCATGAAGGCCGTCGATGCGCCCGACATCGCCACCACGGGCCACCAGCCCGCACCGAAAGGGTGACGCCATGAATGACCGCCTGCCGCATGAGAAGGGGTTTCATGTCAGCTGGGACCAGATCCACCGCGATGCCCGCGCGCTGGCCTGGCGGTTGCAGGGGCTGGGGCCGGATGACGGCGCCTGGCGGGCGGTGGTGGCGATCACGCGCGGGGGGATGGCGCCGGCGATGATCGTCTCGCGCGAATTGGATATCAGGGTGGTGGATACGGTGTCGGTGAAAAGCTATGACCGCATGACCCAGGCCGAGCCGCGGCTGATCAAGGCGCCCTCGCCCGAGATCATGGGCGATGGCGGCGCGGGGGTGTTGATCGTCGACGATCTGGTCGATTCCGGCAAGACGCTGGAACTGGTGCGCGCGCTCTACCCCAGGGCGCATTACGCGACGGTCTATGCCAAGCCCAAGGGCAAACCGATGGTGGAGACCTATATCACCGAGGTCAGCCAGGACACCTGGATCTTCTTTCCGTGGGACATGGCGCTGCAATATGTGGAGCCGTATCGGTAGGGGGTGTTTACCGCTCGCGTGTCAACCTCTTTGCAGGTGCGGCGTCGCAGCCGGAAAAAGCTTAGACAAGTCGTACGTGTTCGATCCCGGATGATCACATTTCCCCTCGGCGATCTGCCCTCTTCATGGCAAGACTGGTCTTGAGGGACATTCGGGACGGGGCAGGGGCATGCTGATCCATCTTCACAGCCAGG
>SKNG01000173.1 GCA_007120685.1 Paracoccaceae bacterium
AGCATGCCGACGCCGGTGCCGATCCCCAGAAGGGTCAGCGCATTGGCGGAAACCTCGGCAATGGGCAGGTAGATCTGCATGCGTCTCTCTAGGCGCTAGTGCTGCACGAAAACAGGGGTGGCGCAAGAAAAACCGGGGCCTGTGGCGCGGCAGTGACCGCTGGTTCAGGATAGCGGCTTGCGCAGGATCACCGCTGCCACCGGCGCGGCGCCCGGGTTGTCGAAATAACCGGGGCGCCGTCCGGCCTCGGCCCAGCCCAGGCGGGCGTAGAGCGCGCGGGCGGGGGCGTTCGTTTCGGCCACTTCCAGAAAGGCGAGCGTGGCGCCGCGGCTGCGGGCTTCGGCGTCGAAGGTATCCAGCAGGGCGCGGGCCAGCCCTTCTCGGCGCGCGGCCGGGTGGGTGGCCAGCGTCAGCAGTTCCGCCTCGCCTGCCACCACGCGGCCGATCAGGAAGGCGCGTGCGCAGGGGCTGGCCAGCAGAAAGGCGCGCGGGTCGGCCAGCGTGGTGGCGAAAGCCGTCTCGCTCCAGGGGGGCGGGGTGGTGAAGGCGGCGCGGTGCAGGCGGGCGAGGGCGGCTGGGGTCATCGTCAATCCCGTGTTGCAGGCCGGTGCCCGGAGGCGGGAAACGGGCCTTGGAAGGCCCGTGCGCACGCGCGTTCGAACGCGCGTTTCCCCGCCCAGGCCCGGGCGGGCCAATCCCGGGCCGAGGGACCACACGGTCTCTTAACCCGGGAAAGGCGAGGCCGGAACCGCCCTTGCCGCCGCCGGGCGAGGGTGCGATTGTGCGCGCGATCCCGGCCGGGCCGCGCCCGCCGGGCGCATGCATCGTCAGGAGGAGCCCCGCATGACCAGCCCGGTAACCTATGAGACCGAGGGCGAGATCGCCCTGATCCGCATCGACAACCCGCCTGTCAACGCCGCCAGCCAGGCCGTGCGTGCCGGCATCGAGGCGGCGATGACACGCTTTGCCGAGGCGCCGGAAAAGGTGGCGGTGCTCTACGCCGCCGGGCGTACCTTCATCGCCGGGGCCGATATCACCGAATTCGGCAAGCCGCCGCAGCCCCCCGGCCTGCCGCAGGTCTGCGACCTGCTGGAGTCGCAGGAAAAGCCCCTGGTCTGCGTGATCCACGGCACCGCGCTGGGCGGCGGGCTGGAGGTGGCGCTGGGCTGCCATTACCGGGTGATGCTGAAATCGGCGCGCGTCGGTCTGCCCGAAACCCTGCTGGGCATCCTGCCCGGCGCCGGCGGCACGCAGCGCCTGCCGCGGCTGATCGGGCTGATGCCAGCGGCCGAGATCATCACCTCGGCCCGTCAGGTGCCGGCGGCCGAGGCGCTGGACCTGGGCATCGTGGACCGGCTGAGCGAGGACGAGCCGCGCGCGGCGGGCCTGGCCTATGCGCGTGACCTGCTGGCCGAGGGCGCGGGGCCGCGCCGCATCGGCGAATTGTCCAACCCCGAGGTGGACGAGGCTGCCGTGGCCGCGCTGCGCGAGAAGGTGGCGAAGGCCAACCCGGGCCAGGTGGCGCAACTGACTGCGCTCGATGCCGCCGTGCGTGGCGCCCCGATGACCCTGCCCGAGGGGCTGAAGGAAGAGCGCCGCCTGTTCATGACGCTGATGGAAAGCCCCCAGCGCGGCGCCCTGATCCATGCCTTCTTCGGCGAGCGCAAGGTGGCGCAACTGCCGGAACTGAAGGGCGTGCAGCCGCGCGCGCTGGCGCAGATCGGCGTCATCGGCGGCGGTACCATGGGCGGCGGCATCGCCGTGGCCTGTCTGCTGTCCGGCCTCTCGGTGGTGCTGATCGAGCGTGACGCCGAGGCTGTGGCCAAGGCCCGCGCCGGGATCGAGAAGACGCTCGCAGGCAGCGTCAAGCGCGGCAAGCTGAAGGCCGACAAGCGCGACGCCATCCTGGCCGAAAAGCTGGTGACGACCGATGATTACGCCGCCCTGTCCGATGCCGATCTGATCATCGAGGCGGTGTTTGAAAGCATGGAGGTGAAGAAGGAGGTCTTTTCCAGGCTCGACGACGTCGCCAAGCCCGGCGCCGTACTGGCCACCAACACCTCCTATCTGGATGTCAACGAAATCGCCGCCGCCACCAGCCGCCCGGGTGATGTGCTGGGGCTGCATTTCTTCTCGCCCGCCCATGTCATGCGGCTGCTGGAAATCGTCGATGCCGAACAGACCGCGCCCGAGGTGCTTGCCACCGGCTTCGCGCTCGCCAAGGCGCTGAAGAAGGTGCCGGTGCGCGCTGGCGTTTGCGACGGGTTCATCGGCAACCGGATCCTGCGTATCTTCCGGCTTTCGGCCGATCACATGATCCTCGCCGGCGCCTCGCCCTTCCAGATCGACCGGGCGCTGAAGGCCTTCGGCTTCGCCATGGGCCCCTATGCGGTGGCCGATCTGGCCGGGCTGGACATCGGCTACATGACCCGCCAGCGCCTGCTGCCCACCAAGCCCGAGGGCGAGCGCTGGGGCGATTGGCCGGACCGGCTGTACGAACTGGGCCGGCTGGGCCGCAAGACCGGGCGCGGCTATTACATCTATGACGAGGAGACCCCGAATGGCCGCCCCGACCCCGAGATCGACGAGATCATCGCCGCCGAGCGCGCCGAGAAGGGCATCACCCCGCGCGAGTTCACCGACGAGGAGATCGTCGAGCGCTACATGGCCGCGATGATCAACGAGGCCGCGCGCGTGGTGGGCGAGGGGATCGCCGCGCGGCCGCTGGACGTGGATATGGTGTTCCTGTTTGGCTACGGCTTTCCGCGCTGGCGGGGCGGGCCGCTGTTCTATGCCGACCAGATCGGGCTGGACAAGGTTCTGGCCACCATCCGGGACGCCGCGCGGGAGGACGCCTGGTTCTGGCAGCCGGCACCGCTGCTGGAGAAACTGGCCGGAGAAGGGCGCGGCTTCGCCAGTCTGAACGGCTGACCGGCCCGCGTCACGGAGCAAGCGCCAATGGACATGGCCCGGTTGCAGGCTTGGCTTGCCGACACCGACCCCCTGCTGCTGGGCGGGGGGGCGGTGCTGGCGGTTATCCTGCTTCTGGCGCTGGTCTGGCGGCTCGGCGGCATGGCGGCCCGTGCGCGGGTAGCGGCGCTGGAGGCCACGCTGGCCGCGCGCGAGACCGAATTGCGCAACGCCTTGGCCGAGGGCAACCATTTTCAGGCGCTGGCCGTCGCCCGGCAGGCGGATACGGAGCGGCTCAGCGGCGAGCTGGCCAGCCTGCGCCCCCGGCTGGACGAGGCCATCGAGCGCTTGCAGGCGGCCTCGATCCGCGCCTCGGCGCTGGAGGCCGAGTTGCAGGCCGCGCGCGAGGGCCTGGCCGAGCGCGACCGCCGGCAGGCCCAGGCGGTGGCGGACCACAAGGCCGAGGTGACCGGCTGGAAAGAGGAGCTTGGCGCCCTGCGCCACCGGCTGGAGCATGAGGCCGAGACGCGCGAGGCGCAGGCCACCACCATCTCTCGCCTGCAGACCGAGTTGCGCGCCCAGGCCGAGGCCTCGGCCGAGAAGCTGGAACTGCTGACCCGGGTGCGCGCCGATATGGAGGCGAAGTTTCAGGAACTCGCCCGGCAGGCGCTGCAGGTGCAGGGCGAGGCGTTTTCAAAGGTCAATCTGGAACGGTTGAACGCCGCGCTGACGCCCCTGAAGGAACATGTCGGCCATTTCGAGCGGGCGCTGAAGGACGTGCACAAGGCCACGGTCGACGACCGCGCGGCGCTGAAGGCCGAGATCCTGCAACTCAGCAAACGGTCCGAAGAAGTATCGAAAGAGGCGCTGGCCCTGACCCGCGCGCTGAAGGCTGACCAGCAGAAACAGGGCGCCTGGGGCGAGATGATTCTGGAGACGATCCTGGAACGCTCCGGCCTGCGAGCGGGCGAGGAATACGAGACCCAGGCCAATCGCACCGCCGAGGACGGCGCCCGGCTGCGCCCCGATGTGGTGGTGCGCATCCCCGATGGCAAGACGCTGGTGATCGACAGCAAGGTGTCGCTGGTGGCCTATACCGAGGCGGTCAATGCCGAGGACGAGGCGCAGGCGGCGGCGGCGCGCAAGCGCCATGTGCTGTCGCTGCGCAGCCATATCGGCGCGCTTTCGGGCAAGGACTATCCGGCGGCGGAAGAGGCAAGCGTCGATTTCGTCATCCTCTTCGTGCCGATCGAGGGGGCACTGTCCGAGGCGCTGCGCGAGGATGGCGCGCTGACCGAATACGCGCTGGAACGGCAGGTGATGATCGCCACGCCGACCACGCTGATGGCGATGCTGCGCACGGTGGCCAATGTCTGGGCCGCCGAGCGGCGCAACC
>SKNG01000022.1 GCA_007120685.1 Paracoccaceae bacterium
CAGGTCATCGGCCGGCGCGGGTGGCTCTGCCGCATCCGGCATCGGGACCAGGACGGGCGCGGGCTCGGGCAAGGCCGAAAGCACCTGCGGGGATCGTCCCCCCGGCGCGGCAGAGACCGCCGGTGGGTCCGATGGCGCGGGCGCGGCGGCGACGGGCTGGGCCGGGAGGGCGGTTTGGGTGGCAGGCCGGTCCGCGATCACGGCCGGCAGGCGCGGCGCGGTTTCCAGCGCCGTATCGGGCGATGGCCCGGGTGCGGGCAGACTGGCCATGGCCTCCGGGCCCGGGGGCAATGGCGGGGCGACGACAGGGGCTGGCAGGCCGGCATCCGCTTGTGGCGCCGCGGCGGGTGGCTGCGCCGCCAACGACGCCTGACCATGGGGAGGCGTGGCCGCAGGAAGCGCGAGCGAAGGAAGCACCGGCGCATCCGGCGGCTGGGCAACCGGTGCCGGTTCCGCCGCAAGCCGGGGCACAGCGGACAACGGGACTGTCCGGGCGGCCGGATCGACATCAACTGGCGGCTCTGGCGCGGCGGCGGTGACGGCGTGGCCCGCATCGGCCGACGACGCAGATTCGGTGGGCGGGGCGGCCAGCGCGGCCAGCTGCGGCGCCGCGTCTGGTGCCGCCGGATCGGCATCAGGCGCAGGCACGGGCTGGGGGGTCAGCACGATGCTGTCCGGCGAGGCGATCACCGACCCGTCGCCCAGCACCATCTCCAGCGTCATCAGGCGCACCTGCCGGGACGGCTCCAGCAGGAACATCGCCACGAACTGCCCGGCCCCGTCGGCAGCCCCCTGGGCGACCTGCTCGCCATCCACCCGCAGCGTGATGCCGGCGCCGGGCAGCGCCGTGCCGGCGACCAGCGCACCTCCATCCTCGGCAATGCGCACCACGTCAAAACCCGGAGCCGGCGCAGGTGCGGCAGGGGCTTCGGGCGCAGCGGGTGCAGGCGCGGCGGCGCGGTCGATATCCGGGGTTTCGGGCAAGCCTCTTTCGGGCGCGGCGGTTTCGGCTGGCGCGGCAACAGGGTCGGGCCCCGGTGCAAGCGCGCCCTGATAGAGCGCGCCCAGCCCGATGGCAACGGCCAGCGTGCCGGTGGCGGCAATGCCGCCCCAGCCAAGAAAGCCGATCCGGGATAGACCTGTCATTGCGCGGCTCACCGTCCAGGAGGACGCCTGACTTGCCCCTTTCTATCAACACCCGTATGCATGGGCAAAGCAAATCCGTCATGCCAGCGATGGTCTTCAGGAGGATCGGATGAGCGGTTTTTCCGCCTCGGTATGCCTGTTCTGCGGCGCCCGGCCTGGCCGGGACGCGCAGCATGTGCAGGCGGCGCGCGAGACCGGCGCCATGCTGGCGCGCAACCACTGGCGGCTGGTTTATGGCGCGGGCGACAGCGGTCTTATGGGCGAGGCCGCGCGCGCGGCACAGGCGGCGGGCGGGCAGACGCTGGGGGTGATCCCCACCCATCTGATGCCGCGCGAGCGCGCCGGGGGCGCGCGCAATGGCGACGGGCGTGCCGGTCTGGTGGTGACCGAGACGATGCACGAGCGCAAGAAGGTGATGTTCACCAATTCCGACGCCGTGGTGGTGCTGCCGGGCGGGGCGGGCACGCTGGACGAGTTCTTCGAGGTGCTGACCTGGGCGCAGATCGGTCTGCATGGCAAGCCGTTGCTGCTGCTGGACGCAGGCGGGTTCTGGCAACCGCTGGTGGCGCTGGTTGATCATGTGATCGCACAGGGTTTCGCCGAGGCCAGCCTGCGCGCGTTGTTCGACGCCGTGCCCGACGTGCCGGCCCTGGCGCAGGCGCTTGAGCGGTCCTTGCCGGTGGCCGGCGTGGCCGGCGTTGCGCTGGAAGCACCTTGAAGAAAGGTGCTTGCAACGCGCTTGCAGAAAGCGCGTTGGCCGCGCGCGGGACGGGGACCTGTTGCTCTTGCCCCAACGCACCCGGCCCTTGCCCGTATCAAACCGGTTGACAGGCGGGCGGGCTTTCTGCTCACTTCTTAATCAGGCGTTTAATCAACGCTCCGGCACCGGGGAGGGTGCCGGCACGCAAGGGGGGGGAGGACATGGCTGAGGCGGCCCAGCGCAGAGTGCAGCATGCAGAGCAGCGCGGCACGCGGCGCGATGCCCAGGAGGCGATCCTGGATGCCGCCGAACAGGTCTTTGCCGAGAACGGGTTTCACGGTGCCACCACCCGCGCCATCGCCGACCAGGCCGGGGCCAATGCCGCGCTGATCCATTACTACTTCGGCTCGAAAGAGGCGCTGTTCGAGACCGTCTTCGCCCGCCGCGCCGGCGCCATAAACGCCGAACGCCGCGCCCGGCTGGCGACGCTGAGGGCGCAGGGCCAGCCCTCGCTTGAGCAGGTGCTGGACGCTTTGCTGCGCCCCACGGTGGCGCTGGGCCATGACCCCACGCGGGGCGGGGCGCATTACGCCCGGCTGGTTGCGCATGTCGCCCAGGGTACCGACGCGCGCTCGCGCCGGCTGACCGGTGACAGCTATGACGCCATCGCGCGGCGCTTCATCGAAGAGATCGCCGCCGCCGTGCCCGGGCTGGACCGGGTGCAGGCCGTGCATGCCTATCTCAATACCATCGCCATCGGCATCGCGCTGATGGCCCCCACCGGCCGGGCGCAGGCGTTGATGGCGCCCTGCCCCGCCCCGTCCGAAACCCTGGACGAGGGGCTGGCGCGCAGCGTCCGCTTCATCGCCGCCGGCATCCGCGCGCTGGCCGCGCCGGACTGACACCACCCTCATAACCGCCGGACCGACAAGGCGCCGGCCCCCAACCCCGACAGGAGGAAAACCAATGCCCCACCCGCTTCGCCCGCTGCTGGCCCTGCCGATCCTGGCCGCCGGTCTGGCCCTGCCCGGCCCCGCACAGGCCACCAGCATCACCGTGGTCAATGGCCACCCGCCGATCTTCCTGTGGGTGCAGCATCTGACCAACAGCTTCATCCCCGCCGTCGATGCCGCGCTGGAAGGCACCGGCCACAGCATCGACTGGACCGAAGCCTATGGCGGCACCATCGCCGGTGTGGGGGGCGAACTGGAAGCGGTGGAGGACGGCCTGGCCGAGATCGGCGCCGTGCCGACGCTGTTCATGCCCACACAGCTGCCCCTGCAGAACGTGACCTACAACACGCCTTTCGGCCCCAATGACCCGGAACTGGTGATGACGACGCTGGACATGCTGCATGAAAGCGTGCCGGGGATGGTGGAAAGCTGGCATGCCTTTGATGCCGAATACCTGGGCGGCGGCTTCGCGCTGGACAACTACCTGCTGATGACCAATTTCCCGGTGCGTTCCATCGACGACCTGGAGGGGCGGCGCATCGCCGCGCCCGGGCCGGCGGTGAACTGGCTGCAGGGCACCGGCGCCGTGGGCGTGGCGGGCAACCTGACCACCTATTACAACGACCTGCAGACCGGCGTCTTCGATGGCGTCATCGTCTTTGCCACCGCCGCCGCGCCGGCCCGGCTGCATGAGGTCGCACCCTATGTCACCGTCACCGATTTCGGCGCGCAATATGCCGGCACGCTGGTCGCCAACCGGACCTGGTTCCAGGCCCAGTCCGAGGAGGTTCAGGACGCCCTGCGCACAGGCGCCGAGGCCTATACCGCCGCCTATATCGCCGAGCAGACCCAGCGCGTCGCCGCCGCGATGGAGACCATCGCGCCGGATCCGGATCGGCTGCACGTTCTGGCGCCCGAGGAGCGCGCGCGCTGGGCCGAGGCGCTGCCCGATATCGCCGGGGCTTGGGCCGCGAATGCCGATGGCATGGGCCTGCCGGGAACCGAGGTGCTGCAGGCCTATATGGCAGCGATGACCGAGGCGGGGGCCGATATGGGCCGCGACTGGTCGCAGCGCTAAGGCCTCTCGGGCCGGGGGCCGTGCGCCCCCTGCCCTGCCCTTCGGATCCGCCATGGATGACCTGCGCACCGGGCTCAAGCCCGTCGATACCGCCGCCCGGGTGCTGGACCGGGTGACGGCGCTGTTCTCGGCGCTGGGCACAGGGCTGATCCTCGGCGTCATGGCGCTGATTTCTGTCGATGTAGCGGGGCGGTTCTTCTTCGGCCGGCCCATCGCGGGCGTGCCGGAAATGGTGGCGATGTCGATCCTGGCCATCGTCTTCCTGCAACTGGCCAACACGCTTTCGCGCGGCAAGCTCACCCGCTCGGACGCCTTTCTGTCCTTCCTGCGCAACCGCCGCCCCCGGCTGGCCGATGCGCTGGACGCGGCGCTGCACGGGGCCGGCGCCTTTCTGATCTACACGCTGCTGACCGCCTTCTGGCC
>SKNG01000206.1 GCA_007120685.1 Paracoccaceae bacterium
ACCCAGCCGTGTTCGGTCTTCTCGAAGATGAAGGTAAAGGCGTCGTCGAATTTCTGATGCGTGCCCAGCCAGACGAACTTGCACTTGCGGGTGTCGATGTCGGGTTTGAAGATGTGTTCGTATTCGCGCCGCACGATGCTGTTCAGCCCGTCGCAGGCGACGACCAGATCGTATTCGCTGCGGTATTCCTCGGCCGACTTGAACTCGGTCTCGAATTGCAGGTTCACGCCCAGCTCGCGCGCGCGGGCCTGCAGCAGGATCAGCATCTGCTTGCGCCCGATCCCGGCAAAGCCATGCCCGCCCGATACCGTCCGCTCGCCGGCATGGACCACGGCGATGTCGTCCCAATAGGCGAAATGGTCCTGGATCGCCTGATGCGAGACCGGGTCATTGACCTTCATCTTCGACATCGCATCGTCCGACAGCACCACGCCCCAGCCGAAGGTGTCATTGGCGCGGTTGCGCTCCAGCACCGTGACATCGTGCGAGGCGTCGCGCAGTTTCATCGAGATCGCGAAGTAAAGGCCGGCCGGTCCGCCGCCGAGGCAGAGAATCTTCATGAAAGGTCTCCCGTATTCGTTGTGTGCAGCAAAGCATTTCAAACGGTAAGTTTCAAGCTTAAAATTTCCACCGATGACGTGGCGGCAGTGTCGGCGGGCGGAACCGGTCGGAAATGGGTGCTCAGAACAGCGGCGGCAGGCTGCCCAGCACCACCGGGCCTAGCAGGATATCGCCCCCGCGCAACTGCAAGGCGACTTCCAGCTGGTCCGGGTTCTCGGGGTCGACCATGGATTCCAGCGCCATCTCTGCCAGTTGGGCATGGTCCGCGGGCATCATCCCGGCATCGCGCGCGCGCCGCATCAGCGCGCGCCACTGCGTGACTTCCAGCGTCAACGGGCCGGAAAGCCGGCCAGCCGAATCGGCCTCCAGCCGCCCTGTCGCGCGCAGGTCGATTGTCACATCGCCCTCGCGCCAGGCAATCCGCCCGCCGGTCAGCGCCAGCCCGGCCAGGGCCGGTGTCCGGCCCTGCAGCGCCTCGCGGTCCAGCGGCCGGTCGAACAACGCCTCGCCCTCCAGCCGCAGCACGTCGAACCGGCGTGGCCAGTGCGCGCCGGGGTCCAGCGCGTTCATCAGCCCGGCATCGGGAAAGCCATTCTCGATCTCGATGACCATCTCGTGCCGTTCTGGCGCCAGCGCGCGGCTGGCCAGACGCAGCGCATCGGCGCGATGGGTCTGCCCGGCGACCGAAACCTCCGGCAGCTCGGCCACCAGTGCGCTGCGCTCCAGCGCCAGCGACAGGCGCGGCGCGGCCACCACGCTGGCGCGCAGATCGGCGCTGTGCAAAAGCGCCGTCTCGCCGCCCAGATCGAACCGTTGGTCATTGGCAAAGACCACGATGACGTGATGCGGCCGATAGGTCAGCGCGAAAACCTGCACGAAGGGCGCCTGCCAGGCCAGGCCGGGGGCCGTCAGGCGGGGCTGGTCCAGCGTCAGGTCGAAGCGGTTGGGAAAGCCGCGCACCCGGTGGTCGGCGGCATCGAACTGGCCGTTGTCCTGCAGCGCCTGCGCCACCGACCGGTCCAGCGCCCTGGCACCGACGAACCAGTATCCGCCCCAGGCCAGCGTCGCGAAAACCGCCAGCGACAACAGCGCCAAGATGCTGCGCATGCCTTGATCCCGCCCGTTGCAAGGTTGTCTTTGCCCTGCGGCGGTGTTTACATCCGCCGCGCGGGCAGGGCCAGCCCCATCCCATTCCCGGGGCGGGCGGCCCGCCGGCATTCGGCCATGTCCTGCCGATCATCAGCAAGGAGACCGTCTTGGCGCCGCTCTGGGTTTTCGGTTACGGCTCGCTGCTTTGGGATCCGGGGTTTGCCTGGAGCGCCCGCCACCCTGCCCGGCTGCAGGGCTTCCACCGGTCCTTCTGCATGCGCTCGATCCATCATCGCGGGACTGAGGCGCAACCGGGGCTGGTTCTGGCGCTCGATGCGCAGGAGGGGGCCGACTGCGCGGGGCTGGTCTTCGAGATCGCCCCCCAGATCGCCGAGGAAACGCTTGAATACCTGCGCGCGCGGGAACTGATCTCGGCGGCCTATCTGGAAACCCGGCAGCCGGTGCGGCTGGGTAGCGGGCAACAGGTGGAAGCGGTGGCCTATGTGATCGACCGGGCGCATTGGCAGTATTGCGGCGGGTTGAGCCTGGAAGAGCAAGCGCATATCATCGCCCGGGCGTGGGGCGGGCGCGGCGCCAATCGCGACTATCTGCACCAGACCGCCGCGCATCTGGCCGACCTGGGCGTGCCCGATGCCGATCTGGACTGGCTCTCGGCCCGGGTGGCGGCGCTGACCGAAACAATCCCCGCACAGGTCGCGCGAAGGTGAATTGCCTGTTGGCAATCGCGGCGCTTCCCACTAGATTTAGTGTTAACGTGACCGGGTGCAGCCCATGGCAAGACAGTTGAAGGCAGGCGCGCTGGGTCCGATCGGGGCCACGGTGCAATTCAGCCAGCCTGTTCGCCAGATCACCCTGATGCTGATCTCGCTGGCGCTGGTGGCTGTCGGCGTCTATTTTGCCTTTCCCCGCGTCTCGGGCATCTTCCTGGCCAATATCTGGCTGAACGGCTTCATCTTCCTGGTCTTCGTCATCGGCGTGCTGGCGACCTTCTGGCAGGTAACGCAGCTTTCCAGTTCCGTGCGATGGATCGAAGGCTTCGCGGCCGAAACCCCGGGCCATCACATCACCATCGCGCCGCGCCTGCTGGCGCCGCTGGCCGCACTGCTGCGCTCGCGCGGGAAATCCAGCCATATCACGCCGACCTCGGCGCGCTCGATCCTGGAATCCGTCGCCACCCGCATCGACGAGGAACGCGACATCACGCGCTACATCGTCAACCTGCTGATCTTCCTGGGCCTTCTGGGTACGTTCTACGGGCTGGCGACATCCGTCCCGGCGGTGGTGGAAACCATCCGCAGCCTGGCCCCGCGCGAAGGCGAGACGGCGCTTTCCGGCTTCGGGCGGCTGATGCAGGGGCTTGAGCAACAGATGGACGGGATGGCGGTGGCGTTTTCGTCCTCGCTTCTGGGGCTCGCGGGCTCGCTGGTGGTGGGCCTGCTGGAGCTTTTTGCGGGCCATGGGCAGAACCGTTTCTATCGCGAGCTGGAGGAATGGCTGTCCTCGATCACCCGACTGGGCAGCGCCGCGGTCGATCCGGCCGAGGGCGAGGCCGGGGCCGGTATCGGCCCGCTGGCCGGGGTCATCGAGGGGTTGAGCGAGCAGTTGCAGGCCATGGAGGCCCTGCGCGCCGAGAACGAGGCCGGGCGCGCGCAACTGGATCAGGGGCTGGCGGCGCTGACCCAGGCGGTGGAACGTCTGTCCCTGCGCTTCGAGATGGAAACCAGCACGGCGGCGGCGCTGGAGCGTCTGGCCGAGGGGCAGGAGCGCATCGCCACGCTGATGGAGGCCCGGGCGCAGGATCCCGAGCCGCATCTGGAGGCCGAGACCCGGCTGCGCCTGCGGTCGATGGATGTGCAACTGTTGCGCATTCTGGAGGAGATGTCGGCGGGGCGGCAGGAATCACTGGCCGATCTGCGCGGCGATCTGGCCGCGCTGACCCAGGCGGTGCGGCAGTTGAACCGCCAGCGCCCGCCCTCGATGGACGCGCTGCGGGAAGAGGGCTGAGCCGATGGCGCTTTCCCGCCGCCCGGGCCAGCGCTTCACCGGGTCGATCTGGCCGGGTTTCGTCGATGCGATGACGGCGCTTCTGCTGGTGCTGATCTTCGTGCTGTCGATCTTCATGATCGTGCAGTCGGTGCTGCGCGACACCATCACCACGCAGGACACCGAATTGCAGGGGCTGACCGAACAGGTGGCCAGGCTCACCGGCGCGCTGGGCCTGTCGCGTGCCCGCGTGGCGGAACTGGAGGGCGAAGTGACGGGGCTGAGCGCGCAGCTCGATGCGCTGCGCGATGTCTCGCGCGTGCAGGCCGCGCAGATCACCGCGCTGGGGCGCACGGTGGCGGCGCGCGAGGCCGAACTGGACGAAGCGCGCGGCACGATCAGCGATTTCGAGGCCCAGGTGGCGGGGCTCCTGGCAGAGCGCAGCGACCTGGAGGGCCGGCTGGCGGCGACCGAGGGCGAGCGCGACGCGCTGATATCCGAGAGCGAGGCGCTGCAACTGGCGCTCGCGCAGGCGCGCGACGAGATCGATGCGGCGGCCGAGGCCGCGCGGCTGGACGCGGCCCGGCGCGAGGCGGTGGAGGCGGCGCTGGCCGAGATGCGCGCG
>SKNG01000156.1 GCA_007120685.1 Paracoccaceae bacterium
CCTGGCTGTGAAGATGGATCAGCATGCCCCTGCCCCGTCCCGAATGTCCCTCAAGACCAGTCTTGCCATGAAGAGGGCAGATCGCCGAGGGGAAATGTGATCATCCGGGATCGAACATCTATCTGAAAAACAGCTCAATTCCTGTTTTGGCGATGCCAGCGTTATCCTGCCCGAAGGCATACACCGCCCTGGCCACTGGCCCGACTGGGAATTGCCAGACCACGGCGAACGCGGATTTCACACCCAATGGCTCAAGTGGCAGGCCAACCCGGAGAGTTACGTTCCGCCACCCAAACCCAACTGACCGCCCAACAAAAAAAGGCCCCCGCGCAGGGGGCCCTTTCCGATCGTTGACCGCGATCAATCGACCAATGGCAACAGACTATCCACCGAGGCCTTCGCATCGCCATAGAACATCCGCGTGTTTTCCTTGAAGAAGAGCGGGTTCTCGATGCCGGAATAGCCGGCGCCCTGCCCGCGCTTCGACACAAACACGTTCTTGGCCTTCCAGACCTCCAGCACCGGCATGCCGGCGATGGGCGAGTTGGGGTCGTCCTGCGCCGCCGGGTTGACGATGTCGTTGGAGCCGATGACGATCACCACATCGGTCGAGGGGAAATCGTCATTGATCTCGTCCATCTCCAGCACGATGTCATAAGGCACCTTGGCCTCGGCCAGGAGCACGTTCATGTGCCCGGGCAGACGGCCCGCCACCGGATGGATGGCAAAGCGCACCGACTTGCCCCTGGCGCGCAGCTTGCGGGTCAGTTCGCTGACCGACTGCTGCGCCTGCGCCACGGCCATGCCGTAGCCGGGCACGATGATCACCGAATCGGCGTCGTTCAGCGCGGTGGCGACGCCGTCGGCGTCGATGGCGATCTGCTCGCCCTCGATCTCCATCGCCGGGCCCGAGGCGCCGCCGAAGCCGCCCAGGATGACCGAAATGAACGACCGGTTCATCGCCTTGCACATGATGTAGGACAGGATCGCCCCCGAAGAGCCGACCAGCGCGCCGACGACGATCAGCAATTCGTTGCCCAGGGAGAAGCCGATGGCCGCCGCCGCCCAGCCCGAATAGCTGTTGAGCATCGACACCACCACCGGCATGTCGGCGCCGCCGATGCCCATGATCAGGTGATAGCCGATGAAGAGCGCCAGCGCCGTCAGCGCCAGCAGGATCAAGAGCGAGCCCGCCGCGCTGTCGGCATAGACGATGTAGAGGATCGCCAGCAAGAGCGACAGGCCGGCCGCGCCCGCGTTCAGCATATGCCCGCCCGGCAGTTGCGCCGGCGCGCTGTTGATGCGCCCCGCCAGCTTGCCATAGGCGATGACCGAGCCGGTGAAGGTCACGGCGCCGATCCAGATGCCCAGCATCAGTTCGATGCGCAGGATGGTTACTTCAACGGCGGTTTTCTTGCCGATGATCATGGCGAAATCGGTCAGGCCCAGCCAAAGTTGATACGCCTGCGTGCCCATCGGCCCCTCAGGTTGCGGGAAGGGCAGGCCGCCTTCGGCAAAGGCCGCCGCCACGCGGCCTATCTCGGCATGTGCGTTCAGACCCACGAAGACGGCGGCGAGGCCGACCAGCGAGTGCATGATCGCCACCAGTTCCGGCATCTGGGTCATCTGCACGCGGGTGGCCAGTTGCCAGCCCACGATGCCGCCCAAAGCGATCAGGATCAGCGACAGCCCCCAAAGCCCGCTGCCCGGGCCGACCATCGTGGCCCCGGCCGCCAGCGCCATGCCGACGATGCCGTACCAGACCGCGCGCTTGGCCTTTTCCTGGTTCGACAGCCCGCCCAGCGAGAGCACGAACAGGACCGTTGCGACGGCATAGGCCGCCATGGTGAAACCGAAATCCATTTCCCTGTCTCCTGCCTGCTCAGGACTTCTGGAACATGGCGAGCATGCGCCGCGTCACCATGAAACCGCCGAAGATGTTGATCGCCGCCATCAATATCCCCAGCGCCGCCAGGAAGGTGATGATGAGCGAGGTCGAGCCGATCTGCATCAGCGCGCCCAGGATGATGATCGAGGAAATGGCGTTGGTGACGGCCATCAGCGGCGTGTGCAGCGAGTGGCTGACGTTCCAGATCACCTGAAAGCCCACGAAGACCGACAGCACGAAAATGATGAAGTTGCGCATGAAGCTTTCGGGCGCCACCAGCCCCACCGCCATCACCGCGGCACCGGCAACACCCAGCAGGATCACCTGCCGCTGCGTTTCCGAGCGGAAGGCGGAAACTTCCTGCGCGCGACGCTCTTCCAGCGTCGGCTCCTTTGGTTTTTCCTTCGGCTTGGCAGCCGCGATGGCCTGTACCTTTGGCGGCGGCGGCGGATAGGTGATCTCGCCCTCATGCGCGACGGTGGCGCCGCGGATCACGTCATCCTCCATGTTATGGTGGATCACGCCATCCTTTTCCGGCGTCAGATCATGGATCATGTGCCGGATGTTGTTGGCATAAAGCGTGGACGACTGCGTGGCCATGCGCGACGGGAAATCGGTGTAGCCGACGATGGTCACGCCGTTTTCGGTGACGATCTTCTCGTCTGGCACGGTCAGGTCGCAGTTGCCGCCGCGCTCGGCCGCCAGATCGATGATCACCGAGCCGCGCTTCATCACGCCGACCATATCCTCGGTCCACAGCTTCGGCGCGGGCCGGCCCGGGATCAGGGCGGTGGTGATGACGATATCCACATCCGGCGCCAGTTCGCGGAACTTCTCCAGCTGCTTTTCGCGGAATTCCGGGCTGGAGGGCGCGGCATAACCGCCCGTGGCGGCCCCGTCCTGGGCTTCCTCGAATTCCAGGAAGACGAATTCGGCACCCATTGATTCGATCTGCTCGGCCACTTCGGGGCGCACGTCGAAGGCCATGGTGATCGCGCCCAGGCTGGTGGCGGTGCCGATGGCGGCAAGCCCCGCGACGCCCGCGCCGACGACCAGCACCCGCGCCGGGGGCACCTTGCCCGCCGCCGTCACCTGGCCGGTGAAGAAGCGGCCAAAGTTGTTGCCGGCCTCGATCACGGCGCGGTAGCCGGCGATATTGGCCATCGAAGACAGCGCGTCCATCTTCTGCGCGCGGGAGATCCGCGGCACCATGTCCATGGCGATGACGCTGGCGCCGACCTCCTTGGCCTGGGTCAGCCGCTCTTCGTTCTGGGCCGGCCAGAAGAAGGAAATCAGCGTCTTGCCGCTGTTCAGCCGTGCCAGTTCCTCGGCCAGTGGCTCGCGCACCTTGACGATGATATCGGCCTGCGAACACAGCGCCGCGGCATCGGCCACCACGCTTACGCCCGCCGCCTCGTAGGCTGCATCCTCGAAACCCGCCGCCGCCCCGGCCCCGGCCTCGATCAGGCATTCATGGCCAAGCTTCTGCAACTGCGCCACCGATTCCGGTGTCATCGCCACCCGGTTCTCGCCGGGAATGATCTCTTTCATTGCGCCGATCTTCACGCCCCGTCCCCCATGGCTGTTCCCCTCGTCGCGGCGCTGCGCCCTGTTGGCATCCTGGCCACGCCCCGCCGCTAGATGTGAGTTTCGTGCCGGCTGTCCATAGCGCGCGAAAGATTGTTTCACAAGCGCGTGCTGCGCCTCCTCCGCCAGCGCCTTGCCGCGCCGCAGCACTATTGATGCAGATCAAATCAATCAAGTATGAAGTCGTGTAACGGTTATGTGACGCTCCGGCGCAGCGCGAATCGTTTGCGCTGCGCGGGCCATTGTCCTTCAGCAGGAGAACCGCATGACCGATCCGCAACCCGCCGTCAGCGACAAGCAGTTCAATGGCACCCCTGCCGACACCGCAGCCTCGTCAATGGCGGACAAGGGAAGCACCGACACAGCTCCCCCCAGCAGCACGGGCTTGCAGCAAGGCGATGGCAAGAGCACGGCCGGAACGATGGCGGAAACGGGTGGCCAGACGGTGATCAGGGCAGAGCCCTACCCCTATCGCTACAAGATGGCGCGCAAGCCCTATGAGGCGGAAAAGGCCCGCCTGCAGGCCGAGCTCTTGAAGGTGCAGCTATGGGCGCAGGAGACGGGCCAGCGCTTCGTGATGCTGTTCGAGGGGCGCGACGCGGCCGGCAAGGGCGGCACCATCAAGCGGTTTACCGAACACCTGAACCCGCGCTTTGCCCGGGTGGTGGCGCTGAACAAACCGTCCGAAGATGAACGCGGCCAGTGGTATTTCCAGCGCTATGTCGCGCATCTGCCGACGGCGGGCGAAATGGTCTTCTATGACCGGTCCTGGTACAATCGCGCCGGGGTGGAAAAGG
>SKNG01000402.1 GCA_007120685.1 Paracoccaceae bacterium
CAGATCGCCGCCGTCAGGAAGGACCTTAACGCCGAATACACCGCCGCCGACACCACGCCGTCAGCCTCTCAGCAGGCTCGCCCCGCCAGCGAAATTTCCAGCAGTTTCCGGACTTGACCTGGCGCGCCGGCTTTGCCCGGGGCTTCGGCATGGTGTAAGACGTGAAAGCCGGGCAGGCACGGCGGCAGGGAGCGAGCGATGCGATTGGTGATACAGGCGGGGCTGGTGGCGGCCGTGACCGTGGCTCTGGCGCTGACGGTGGGTCAGATTGGCGGGCATCGACCGGCCGGGGTGGTGCCGGGTGGGGCTGCGGTCGACCTGGCGGTCTTTGACGAGACCGACGTGCAGGTGGCACTGATCGACCCGCAGCCGCTGGACCGAATGGTGGTGTTGTCCGGCCACAGCCTGACCGATCCGCTGCCCTATCCGCTGGAGCGGCTGGTGCGCGCGGCTGGGGGGCCGACCTGGACCATCCATCGCTCGACCATTCCCGGCAGTCCGATGGACTGGCGCTGGAACCACCCTGGGGAACCGGTGGATGCGCGTGAACGCATCGCCGATTACGATGTCCTGGTCATCACCGAGCGGGTTTCGCTTGCCGGCACCCGGCCCTGGCATGACTCCGACGCCTGGGCGTTGCGCTGGGCAGGTCATGCCTGGGAAAACGGTGCCGGCGGGGCCGGCGCGGAGGCGCTGCTTTACGCCACCTGGGTGGCGTTCGAGCGCGACCCGCCGGCCGACAGCAACGACCCTGACAGCGGCCGGCCCTGGCGCGAGCGGCTGGACCGCGAATATGCCGACTGGCTGGCGATCCTGGCGTATGTGAATGCCAATCGGCCCGACGGGGCGCCGGAGATGCGAATGATCCCGGCGAACCGGGTGATGGCGGCGGTCTATGACGCGATTGCCGGGGGGCAGGCGCCGGCAGGCTTGCCCGAGATCGGCGTGCTGTTCAGCGACGACATTCACCTGAGCGAGATGGGCGCGGATCTGGTGGCGCTGACCCATTTCGCGGTGCTTTACGGGCGTGATCTGCAGGGGCTGCCGAGGCCGGGCGAGGTGCCGGCCGAAACCTGGCGCTGGATGAAGCGGCTGGTCGCCGAGGTGGTCAGCGCCGATCCGGCTACAGGCGTGAGGGTGACCGCCGCGCCCTGAGCCATGCGGCGCTGCTGATCCGCCTTCATTCCGTTTCCGCATGAAAGACTTCCCGTTTCCGCATGAAAGACTTCGGCATCCGCCGGGAACGGGCTTTCGAAAGCCCGTTCGCAGGTGCCTTGGAAGGCGCGTCGCCCGGCCGGGGCCGAGGCAATCAACCGGCACCCCTTACACCAGGAAGCCTTCCTCGCGAAGAACGGCATCGTGCCCGCGCCGTTTCCCGTTGCGCCATCTCGCCCGGCCAGGGCCTGAGCCAGAAACGACCGCGGCAGCCGCCGCCCTGACGCCCGGGTCGGCGCGCCGATGCCCTGGCGCGCCGGGTCAGTAGCTGCGGATCAGCCCCACCAGCCGGCCCTGCACCTGCACCTGCCCCTCGGGCAGCAGGCGGGTTTCATAAGCTGGGTTGGCGGCCTCCAGCGCCACCATGCCGTGCTGGCGGCGGTAGCGTTTCAGCGTCGCCTCCTGCCCCTCCACCAGCGCGACCACGATGTCGCCGTTATCCGCCGTCGTCTGCTCGCGGATCACCACGATATCGCCATCGTTGATGCCGGCGTCGATCATCGAATCGCCCTTGACCTCCAGCGCGTAATGCTCGCCCCGGCCCGAGAGCATCGACCCCGGCACCGCCACGGTATGCGAGACCTCGGAAATCGCCTCGATCGGTGTGCCGGCGGCGATGCGCCCCATCACCGGCAGTTCCATTGTCTGCGCCGCACGCAGGGGCAGGGCGCCGCTGGGTTGGTGCGGCGCCTTACCCGGATCCGGCTCTGCCGCCGCGCCGCCCTCGATCACCGTGGGGGTGAAACGACCGTCCAGCGCCTCGGGCATGCGGATCACCTCGATCGCGCGGGCGCGGTGGGGCAGGCGGCGGATGAAACCACGTTCCTCCAGCGCCGTGATCAGCCGGTGGATGCCGGATTTCGACCGCAGGTTCAGCGCGTCCTTCATCTCGTCAAAGGACGGCGGCACCCCTTCGGCCTGCATGCGGCTGTTGATGAGTTCCAGAAGTTCCAGCTGTTTGCGGGTCAGCATCGTGAACACCTTCGGGTTGCCTGCGCAGAAGACGGGCCGGCTTTGGGGCCAGCTAAGTTCACGGTAAGTTCTACAGGTGTTCGAATCGCAAGTCAACGGCGCCGAAGCGGCTGAGCGATGTTTTCGCCTTTTTGCAAGGGGTTCGGGCCGGTGTTGAGGAATTGACCTTGGCATCGGGATGCCCGAAGGTCTGATAGCGCGATGCGCGACGGCCGGGGAGGGCCGCAAGGAGGAGGACAAAGAGATGCTCAACAGGGTTCTGGGTTTGGCGATGGGGGCTGCCCTGTCGGTGGCGGCGCTGCCGGCGGCGGCGCAGGAATTCACCTTCCGGCTGGCGCATTACCTGCCGCCGATGCACAACATGGCCGCGAATGTGCTGCCCGGCTGGGCCGAGCGCATTCACGAGCAGTCCGACGGGCGTATCCGGATCGAGATCTTTCCGGCCGGGCAGCTGCTGGGCGTGGACGAGATCTTCGACGGCGTGCAGGCCGGGGTGGCCGATATCGGCTGGTCGATGCCCGGGGCCACGCCGGGCCGGTTCCCGGTTTTGTCCGTGCTGGAACTGCCCTTCATCTTCACCGATGCCGAGACCGCCTCGCAGGTGATCATGGAGGTCTACGAATCCGGCGCGATGGATGCCGAGTTCCAGGGGGTGCGGCTGCTGTATCTGCACACCCATGCCTCGGGCATCCTGAACACGATCCCGCGGGTGGAGACGCTGGAGGATCTGCAGGGGCTGCGCATGCGCTTTCCGTCACCGGCCGCGCGGATGATGCTGGAAAGGCTGGGCGCACAGCCGGTGGGCGTGCCGGCCCCGCAGGCATATGAGAGCCTGGAGCGCGGGGTGCTGGACGGCGTGGCCTTCCCCTATGACGCCATGCAGGGGCTGCGGCTGGGCGAGCAGGTCAACTACCATATCGACTGGCCGACCTATGTGCTGACCTTCTATCTGGTGATGAACGAGAACAGCTTCAACAGCCTGCCGGAGGAGCTTCAGCAGTTGATCCTGGACAATTCCGGCATGCAGGAGGCAATTGCCGTGGGCGCGGCCTGGGATGCGTCCGACGTGCGCGCGCGGGAGTTCGTGGCGGGGCTGGGCAACGAGAGCTTTGCGCTGTCCGATGAGGAAGCCGCGCGCTGGGAAGCCGCGGTGCAGCCGGGGATCGACGCCTTTCTGGAAGAGACAGAGGCCGCCGGCATCCCGGCGCGCGAGATCTACGAGGGCGCGCGGGCGCGGGTTCAGGCGCTTTCGGGCCAGTGACCGGAGCGGGCGATTGACCGGGTTGCGCGACGGATTTCCAGGCCGGGGCGTCGATGCGCCGGCTTGACCGCCTTGTCGGTATCGCGGTGGGGGGGCTGGCCTATCTGGGCGGGCTGGTGATCCTGCTGGCGATGGCGGCGCTGACCACGGTGGATGTGGTGCTGCGCCAGTTCGGCATGGCGATCCCGGGCAGCTGGGAGATGGTCACCTTCGCCATGCGCTGGATGATCGGCCTGACGCTGCCCTATGCCTTCTGGGCGGGCCAGCATGTGGCGGTGGAAAGCTTTACCGAACCGCTGCCGGACCGCGCCCGGCGGGCCTGCATCCTGCTGGGCAGCGCGCTGGGGGCGGTGGCGATGGGGATCATGGCCTGGCGGATGTGGATACGCGCCAGCCAGATCTTGGCCCAGGGCACGCGCACATCCGATCTGGGGATGCTGGTGTTCTACAACTGGTTGCCGTTGATCCTGGGCTGCGCGCTGTCCTGTCTGGTGCTGGTGTTCCTGGTGCTGCGCGATGGCGCCTCGGTGGTGACGGGGCGGGAGTATGAAAGCGCCGCGGCGAAAGGGGGTGGCCATTGAGCGCGATGGCGATCGGGCTGTGGTGCTCGCTGGGCCTGCTGGTGCTGATGGTGCTGCGCGTGCCCATCGCCATTGCGCTGATCGTCACCGCGACGGGCGGCATCTGGCTGGTGCAGGGCAGTTTCGCGGCCTGGTTCCAGATTGCCGGGGCGCCCTTGAATTCCACCACCTACGGGCTGTCGGTGATCCCGCTTTTCGTGCTGATGGGCAATCTGGCGGTGCATGCCGGGCTCAGCCGGGA
>SKNG01000021.1 GCA_007120685.1 Paracoccaceae bacterium
CCCCTCGACCTGCGCGCGGGCCTGCTGGCGGCGCTGGTCCAGCTGGGCAAGCTGACGCGCCAGCGCATCGCGGCGCGCCCGGAACAGCCGTTCCTGCCCCTCGGCCAGCGCGCGCGCCTCGGCGCTCTCGACCATCGCGCGGGCCAGATCGGGCGGCGGCACCGGCGCCGGCAGCCCGTCACGCTCGGCCGCCAGACGGCCCAGGCGGGCGAGGGTTTCCAGATAGTGGCTCTCCACGATCGCCAGTTCAAAGGCCCCTGCCCCCGGGTCCAGCCGCATCAGCACCGCGCCGGCCGCCACGCTCTCGCCCTCGGCCACCGCGATGGCGCTGACCACGCCGCCCTCGGGGTGTTGCACGATCTGCCGGTCCTGCAGCACGGCCACCCGGGCCGGGGCGATGACCGCGCCCTCCAGCCGCGCTGTGGCCGCCCAGCCACCGAAACCGACCACCAGCAAACCCGACGCCAGAAGGCCCAGCACAATGGGGCGCCGGGCACTCCAGCCCTGCGGGTTCTCTGTGCTGTTCCCCGGCGGGCCTGCGGCGAGCGGTTTGGCATCGAGAGGCGGCGCGGTCACGGGCGGCCCTCGCCCCGATTGGCCATCGCATGGACGATGTCGGTATGGTTGCGCACCCGGTCGCGCAGCACGGCGTCGCGCGGGCCGAAGGCCGTCTGCACCCCGTCTTCCAGCACCAGCAGGTCATCGCATTCCTGGATCGCGGCGGGACGATGGGCCATGATCACCACCGCCAGCCCCTGCCCCTTTGCCGTGCGCACCGCGTGGTTCAGCGCATTCGCCCCCTCGGCATCCAGATGGGCGTTGGGCTCGTCCAGAACCAGCAGCACCGGATCGCCGAAGAAAGCCCGCGCCAGCGCCACCGTCTGCATCTGGCCGCCGGACAGGCGCCGGCCATCCGGCCCGACCGGCGTGTCATAACCCTGCGGCAGCGCCAGGATCATCTCATGCACGCCGGCACGGCGGGCCGCCTGCACCACCGCCGCCGGATCGGCCAGAGGGTCCATCCGGGCGATGTTCAGCCCCACGCTGCCATCAATCAGCGCCAGCCGCTGCGGCACATAGCCGACCAGCCCGCCCAGCGCCTCGGCCCCGTAGCGGTCCAGCGCCACGCCATCCAGCCGCACCGAGCCCGCCGCCGGCGGCCAGAGCCCGGTCAGGCAGCGCGCCAGCGAAGACTTCCCCGCCCCCGATGGGCCGATCACCCCCAGTGCCCGCCCCGGCGCCAGCGAGAATTCCAGCAGCCGCAGCGACGGCAGCCGCGCCCCCGGCGGCACCACGCTGACGCCCTGCACATCCAGCCGGGCGCGCGGCCGGGGCAGCGCCATGCGCGGCGCGGCTACCGGCTGCTGATCCAGAAAGTCGCCCAGCCGGCGCCAGCTGTGCATCGCCGCCTGCAGCACGGGCCATTGCATCACCGTCTGTTCCACCGGCGCCAGCGCGCGGCCAAGCATGATCGAGGCGGCAATCATCACCCCCGGGGTGATCTGTTCCCCGATCACCAACCAGGCCCCCAGCGCCAGCATCGCCGATTGCAGCAACAGCCGGAAGCTGCGGCTGGTGGCGCCGAAGAACCCTGCCCGGTCACTGGCGGCGATGGCCATCGCCAGCGCAAGGTCGCGCGTCCCCTGCCAGTGCTGCCGGACCTGCCGCCCCATGCCCAGCGCCACCAGCGCATCGCCCTGCTGCTGCAGGCCGAGCCCGATGCGCTGAGCCGTCAACCCGGCGCGAGACGCCTCGGCCAGCGGACGGCGCAAGAGCGCCTGATTGAGCCCCGCCAGCACCAGCAGCACCAGCGCCCCGGCCAGCGCCAGCAGCCCCAGTTGCGGGTGAAAGGCGAAGATCACGACGATGAACAGCGGCGTCCAGGGCGCGTCCTGCAAGGCCGGCACCAGGGGCGAGGCCAGCAGCCGCTGCACGGTTTCCACATCAGTGGGCGCCTGCGCTGCGACCGGGTCGCCCGGGTGACGCGCGCAGCGCATCAGCGCGGCATCGAAGACCGGGCGGTCCAGCCGCGCCTGGAACCGCGCGCCGACCCGCGCCATGATGCGCCCGCGCGCGTGATCCAGAACCGCCATCATCGCATAGAGAAAGCACACCAGCGCAAAGAGCGCCGTCAGTGTCGCCTCCGACCGGGCGGCAAGCACCCGGTCATAGATCTGCAGCATGAACACAGGGCCGGTCAGCATCAGCAGGTTGACCAGCACGCCAAACCCCAGCGCAAAGCCCAGAAGCGCCCCGTTGCCCTGCAGGAGCGCCCGCCGGACCGCGGCGCGCGCCGGACCCGGCGGCGGCGCAGACATCGGCATGTTGAGACCGGCGGCGGACATCGCTGCATCCCCTGCGTTCGGTTCATGCGGTTGCCTTGCGCCCGCCGAACCCTATACGCTACTGATAGCCGCTGGTTTGCTATGGACCGGTAAACGACAGCGCCGTTTCGGCCGGAAAGGATACGAGTTGACGCGATCGACAATGCTGTGGCGTCCGGGCATCGTGCTGCTGGTCGCCTTCGGCCTTCTGGCGGCCTGCAACCCCCGGCCGCAGGGGACAGTGGTGCATGACCCCTATGAGACGGTGAACCGCGCCTGGTTCGAGCGCAACCTGGCCCTGGACAGCGCCATCGGCAGCGACCGCAGTGACGACGAGGCCGAGCCCGCCGCGCCGGGCGGCAATGTGCTGCAGCAGCGTGTGCGGCACTTCGGCTCGAACCTTTCGCACCCCGGCTATGTGGTCAACAACGTGCTGCAACTGCGCCCGGACCGCGCGATGCACAATTTCTTCCGCTTCGCGATCAATTCGACCATCGGCATCGGCGGCCTGTTCGATCCGGCCGCATCCGTGGGGCTGATCGCCCGGCCGACGGATTTCGGCGAGACGATGCACCGCTGGGGCGCCAATGAGGGCGCCTATGTGGTGCTGCCGGTCATCGGCCCGTCAACGGAACGCGACGCGGCGGGCATGGTGGTCAATATCTTCCTGGACCCGTTGCGCTATGTGCTGCCGGGGCGCGAAAGGGTGGGGGCGACCGGCGCGCGGCTGGCCGGGCGGATTGCCGACCGCCAGGCGTTTGGCGATATCATCGACGCAAATGTGATGCGGTCAGAGGACCCTTATGCCCAGGCACGGCTTCTCTTCCTGCAGGCGCGCAGGCATCATCTGGGCATGGACAGTGAGGACGATTTCATTGACCCCTACGCCGACTTCCCTGATTGATCGCCGCCGCTTCCTGACCGGGCTGGGGGCGCTGGCCGGCACGACGCTGCTCTGGCCCGTCCCGGCCCGAGCCATGACCCAGGCCGAGGCCCGCGCGCTGATCGACATCGTGATGCAGGACGTGCGCCGGATCATCAATTCCGGACGCAGCGCATCGCAGATGTTCGGCGATTTCGAACAGCTGTTCCAGCGTCACGGCGATATTCCGGTGATCGCCCGCTCGGTGCTGGGCCCGCCGGCGCGCAGCGCCAGCCCGGCGCAGATGAGTGCCTTCACCGAGGCCTTTCGCGGCTATATGGCCCGCAAATACGGCCGCCAGTTCCGACGCTTCATCGGCGCCACCGTGCAGGTGACCGGCGCGCGGCAGATCCAGCGCCACTGGGAGGTGATCTCGACCATCAACATGCGCGGCGAAGCGCCGTTCGAGGTGCGCTGGCATGTCTCTGACCGCAGCGGACGGCATCTGTTCTTCAACCTGATCATCGAAGGGGTGAACCTGCTGGCCGCCGAGCGTCAGGAGATCGGCACCATGCTGGAACGCCGTGGCGGCAATCTGGACCGGATGATCGCCGATCTGCGCCAGGCGGGATGATCTGGCACAACCCGGCCCGAACCGTTGCCCGGCACCCCCGCATCGCGCTAACGTCTGGGGTTCCAGGCTTGAAAGGGAATGGTGGCCATGGTGACAGTACCGCGCGACTGGCGCCCTGACCCCGGGCAGCTGGCGCTGTGGCCAGAGGTCTCGGGCAATGCGATCAACGGCCAGGGGGAGGATGCCTTCCGCCGCCCGCGCCATGTCTACTGGGCCGACGACCCCGACGAGATTGCCCATGGTGCCGTGCAGCGGTGGTTCTACGGGCGCAATGCCGACCCGGGCTTTGCCAGCGAGCGCGCCGCCCGCGCCGCCGTGCAGGCCCGCCCCCTGCCCGAGGTCGCCCCCGCGCCCATGCCCGGCACGCCGGAGGAATGGAGCGCGCGGATCAAGGCGCAGGCCGCCGATCTGGGCGCCGAGGCGGTGGGGATTGCGCGGGTCGATCCCG
>SKNG01000216.1 GCA_007120685.1 Paracoccaceae bacterium
AACCACCATGATGCCGAACCAGACCGGGTCATAGCCCAGCGCCATGACCAGCGGAAACACCACCGGCACGGTCAGAAGCAACATCGACAGCGCATCCATGAAACAGCCCAGGATGATATACATCAGCAGGATCAGCAGCATGATCTGCGTGGGCGACAATGGCGATTCCTGCACCCATTGGGTCAGCACCCGGCTCATGCCGGTGCTTTCCAGGAAGAAGTTGAACAGCGCCGCGCCGATCAGGATCATGAAGATCATCGCCGAGGTCCGGGTGGTTTCCAGCGCCGCCTCCTTGAAGCTCTTGACGCCCGCGCGGTTCCACAGCGCCAGGGCGATGGCCCCCACGGCGCCCACGCTGGCGGCCTCGGTGGGCGAGAACCAGCCCATGAACAGCCCGCCGATGACCAGCGCGAACAACAGCAGCGCCGGCCCCGCGCCCCGGCCCTTGGCGCGGGCGGCGGCCTCGGCTTCGGACACCGCAGGCGGGGCGGTGATCAGATCGGGCTTCAGGCGGATGCTGATCATCACCGCCACCGCGTAAAGCACCACCGCCAGCACGCCCGGGATCAGCGCCCCGGCAAACAGCGCCCCGATCGAGGTTTCGGTCAGCAGCGCATAGATCACCAGCAGAACCGAGGGCGGGATCAGCGCGCCCAGGGTGCCGGCGGCGGCGACCGAGGCCGCGCCCAGCCGGTCGGCATAGCCCGCGCGCCGCATCTCGGGGATGGCGATGCGGCCCATAGTGGCGGCGGTGGCCAGCGACGAGCCGCAGATGGCCGAAAACAGCGCGCAGGCCCCGATGGAGGCCAGCGCCAGCCCGCCCCGCACCTTGCCCACCAGGGCATTGGCCAGGTCGAACAGCCCCTGGCTGATGCCGGCGCGGGCGGCGAAAACCCCCATCGCCACGAACATCGGCACCACCGACAGGCTGTAGGGAAATACGGCCTCGAACGGCGCGGTGCCAAGGATGAACTCGGCCCCGAACATGCCGCGCAACACGCCGAAGCCCACCACCCCGGCGACGGCCATGGCGATGGCAACCGGCACGCCCAGCAGCGTCATGGTCAGGGCACCGACGAAGCCCAGCAGTCCGATCAGGGGCGCGCTCATGCATCATCTCTTTCAACAGGGGCAGGAAGCCGCAGCATGTGGCGCAGGATCAGCATCACGATGGCCGGGATCGACAATGCGAAACCGGCCAGCATCGGGCCCCAGAACCACAGCATCGGGATGGCCAGGTTCAGCGTGCTGTCGCGCCGGCCCATCACCTGCAGAAGCCCGTCATGGGTGCGCAGCGCCAGCGCCACCATGAAGGCCAGCACCAGCACGCCGCCCAGCACCAGGATCGCGCTGCGCAGCGCCGGCGCCATGCGGTCCAGCAGGATGGTCACCCGCACATGGCCGTCCATGAAAAAGGTATAGGGCATCGACAGGAACACGCCGGTCATCACAAAGAGCTGCACCAGATCGACCACCCCGCGCACCGAGCCGCCGAAAAAGCGCAGGATCACATCGGCAAAGGTGACCGCCGCCGCGGCCCCCAGAGACAGCGCGCCGAGAAGCGCCATGGCAATGCAGCCCCGGTGCGTCCAGTCCTGAATGCGGATCAGCAATCGCATAGTCGCGCATGCCCCCGTTGAAGCCCGAAACCACCGCCCCTGCCCATTGTCGGGCCGGGCCGGCCGTCAGCGCCCCGGCACAAAAGCCGGGGCGCCCATGAAGGCCAGATGCCGCTTTCGATCAGTCCTGGCGTGCCTCGTAGGCGTCCTGATACTGAAGGATCAGATCGCGCGCCCGGTCATGGATTTCGCGGGCATTGCTGACGCCTTCTTGCTCCAGCGAGGCGAGCCACTGATCGGCCACCGGCTCCAGATGCGCGATCCAGGCCGCCCGCTCCTCATCGGTCAGGGTGATGATCTCGTTGCCCCGCGCCACGGCAGCGTCGCGGCCAGGAACGTCCCATGACGGCCAGTATTCCCCGCCGATCCGCTGGACCAGCGGCCGGTAAGAGGCCGCATCGATGCAGTCGCGCACATTTTCGGGCAGCCGGTTGTAGCTGTCCTCGTTCATGGCGAACCAGAATGACAGCGTGTAGAGCCCGCTTTCGGTGTGGTAATCCAGCACCTCGGCAAGGCCGAAGCCGAAGATGGCCTCATAGGGGAAGACCGTGCCATCGGCGATCCCGCGCGAAAGCACCTCGTAGGTTTCGCCCGGCGGGACACCGACGGCTGTGGCATCGAGGCTTTCAACCAGCATGATCATCGACGGAGAGGGCGCGCGAATGCGCAGGCCGGCCGCATCGCCCGGCACGCGCACCGGCCGGCCGCGCGTGTGCAGATGCCCCGCAGGATGGGCGTGCAGCGCCAGCATGTGCATCCCATCGTATTGTTCAGAGATCATCCCCTCTTCGAAGAGCGTCCACATGGCGTTCGAATTGGCATAGGCCGAGCGCGCCAGCATCGGCGTATCCATCACCGTGGAGGTGGGAAACCGGCCGCGCGGCAGGTGGTTGAGGCCATGCGCCACGTCCAGAAGCCCGGCGCGCAGGTGATCTTCCAGCCGGGTGACGGAACCGAGCTGCGAGCCGGCGGTGTGGAATTCGAAACCCACCTCGCCACCGGTGCATTCACTGACTTCATTGGTCCAGTTGACGGCCATGTCGGCATGCGGGCCGGCGCCCGTGGGCCAGAAATGGCCGAACTGCAGGGTGATCTGCTGGGCCGAGGCCGCAGACGCGAAACCGGCGGCCAATCCGGCCACCGCCGCCGCGCAGGCTGCGCGTTTCATGGTGTTCATGGTCTTTCCTCCCGTTTGATCCTGGTGTGGTTCGCCACGGCAAGCCACGATCTTTTCTGCGGCATCCCGCATGCGGGCAGGATCGGACGAAGCGTGCCGACAATCAAGTGCTGACTCCCGATGTTGCGGCACATCCTGCCACCGGCAGGCACGCAGAACACCCAGTCCACATCGGTGGCGCAACAGGTCGGCATGACTGCGATGAAATCGCCCGGCGCATCCCGGCCCGGGGGAAAGACGATCAACAGCCCCCTATCAAAGGTCAGCGACCCCTCCTCTTCGTCGCGCCTGAGAAATCCATGCCGGATCCTTCCTGCGATCACGCGCAAGCCGCACCCTGGCGGCTGAATACCGGTGCCACCGGTCCATGGAAATGACGGTACCCACGGCACGGACCGTCAATCGACGCCGATCATCAAGACTGCGGGCGGGGCGCGCGCCGCCATCCCGCCGGCCCTTAACCCCGCTTGACCACCCGATGAATTGTTGCAACGATCATCATACACGCTCGCTATTCGTCTTTTCTTCGGCCTTCGGCGCGGTTCATGCGGGTTCGCCGGCGCGCATCCGGTACTCTGTCCGGCATTTCCCATTTCTGGCCCGGGCGGCAGGGCTCTTATTGATCGGCTTCTCCGGGAACAGTGAATGCGCGTTCATGTCATCTATGCCCACCCCTCGCAGGACAGCCTGGCCGCGCAGTTGCACCGGATCGTCGTCGAGGAACTGACCAGCGCGGGGCACGAGGTCGATGACCTTGACCTCTATGCCGAAGGCTTCGATCCGGTGCTCTCGCCGCAGGACCGCGCCTGCTATCACGATCCGGCAGCCAACCGTGCCCGGATCGACCCCTATGTGCGCCGGCTGCAAGACGCCGAGGCCCTGGTGCTGTGCCACCCGGTCTGGAATTTCGGCTGGCCGGCAATCCTGAAGGGCTATTTCGACCGCGTCTTCGTGCCCGATGTTTCCTTCCGGCTGCGCGATGGCCGACTCTCGCCCGGCCGGACCAATATCCGCAAGCTGACCACCGTCACCACCTATGGCTCGCGGCGCTGGCGCGCCTGGGTGCTGGGCGATGCGCCGCGCAGGAACGCCACAAGGTTCCTGCGCGCGGTCTGCCATCCCGGCGTGCGCGTGCGCTACCACGCGCTATACGACATCAACAACGCCACGCCGGAACGTGTGAACCGGTTCAAGAACAGGATACGTGACGAGATGGCGCGTTTCTGAAAGACTGATGAACGGGAAACCGACTGACTGGGCTGGCGCACGGGGCCGATGAACAGGACCGCATCTCTCACCACGGAAACCACCCCTGTCGCATCGCTGTCGTTGTCGGATGTTGCGCTGCGCTACGCGGCGGAGTTCGCATCGCTATGCGGGGCGATCTCGGTCTCGCTGCGCCGCGCCATCGAGGAGTGAGGCTGCCGATGACCGACACCACCCACAGCGCCACACGAGCCGCC
>SKNG01000399.1 GCA_007120685.1 Paracoccaceae bacterium
CCCATATCGGCGCCCCGATGCCGGGCGCGGTGGCGGGCGTGGCGGTCAGCGCGGGGCAATCGGTGAAGCCAGGCGACCTGCTGCTGACCATCGAGGCGATGAAGATGGAGACCGGCCTGCATGCCGACCGCGCGGCCACCGTCACGGCGGTGCATGTCCAGCCAGGTGCCCAGATCGAGGCAAAGGACCTGCTGATCGAGCTGGACTGACGCGGCCCGGCCCGGCCCGGTTTTCCACCCCGCGCGCGTCATTTTCCGCTTGCAGCCCGGTCCGGCTTTGCCTAAATCACGCCCCACGAACCGGGTGCGGGCGTAGCTCAGGGGTAGAGCATTACCTTGCCAAGGTAAGGGTCGTGAGTTCGAATCTCATCGCCCGCTCCAGTTCGAAAAAAGCCGGCCGCTGGGCCGGCTTCTTTCGTTTCGCGTGTTTCGTTTTTCATGGGGTTTCTGGCCGCAGGTCATCGCAACCAGAGGGGCAGCCTGCCCTGGTCAGACGCTCTCAATGCGTCCAGACTTGCCGGCGGTTGGTGGCGAAATTCTCGGCATAGCCCTGCGGGCGCCGGTTCGGCCGCCGCGCCTTCGGCTGCAGCACGATATGGTCGATGCCATGCGCCTTGGCATAGGCCTCGGCCTCGGCCTGCGTCTTGAACCGCAAGCGCACCTGTGCCTGCGTATCGCCGGAACTGGTCCAGCCCATCAGCGGGTCGGTCTGGCGTGCCTCGCTCGGGGCGAATTCCAGCACCCAGTGCCTGGTCCGGGCGGTCCCGGACTGCATGGCGGTGCGGGAAGGGCGATAGATGCGGGCGCGCATGGCACTTTCTCCGATCAAGGCACGGAAACCCGTGGGCTACGAGTTCTATATCGGAGAAAATGGTGGCGCAGACAAGGGCAGGATGCGCCGCCGGGCTTGCAATGACGCGCACAAACCCCATCCTGATGCGCAGAAAACGGAGCCGCCGATGCCCAGCGAGACCGACCTGCCCGCCCCGGCAGGACAAACAAGCCCGAACGCCAACCCCAGAATGGGGCCTGCCAAGCTGGAAGGCGGGCGGCGCTTTGTCATGCACAGCCCGTTCCAGCCCGCCGGCGACCAGCCCACCGCCATCGCCGATCTGGTGGACGGCGTGCAGGGGGGCGAGCGCAATCAGGTGCTGCTGGGCGCCACCGGCACCGGCAAGACCTACACCATGGCCAAGGTGATCGAGCAAACCCAGCGCCCGGCGATCATCTTGGCCCCGAACAAGACGTTGGCGGCGCAGTTATACGGCGAATTCAAGGGCTTCTTCCCGGAAAACGCGGTCGAATACTTCGTGAGCTATTATGACTATTACCAGCCGGAAGCCTATGTGCCGCGCTCGGACACCTACATAGAAAAGGAGTCCCAGATCAACGAACAGATCGACCGGATGCGCCATTCGGCCACCCGGGCGCTTCTGGAACGCGACGACGTGATCATCGTGGCCTCGGTTTCCTGCATCTACGGTATCGGTTCGGTGGAAACCTATTCGGCGATGACGCAGGATCTGGCGGTGGGTCAACTCTATGACACCCGCGCGCTGATCGGCGAACTGGTCGCCCAGCAGTACCGCCGCAACGACGCCGCCTTTCAGCGCGGCGCCTTCCGGGTGCGCGGCGATGTGATCGAGGTCTGGCCCGCCCACCTGGAAGACCGCGCCTGGCGCATGTCGTTTTTTGGCGAGGAACTGGAGGCGATCACCGAATTCGACCCCCTGACAGGTCAGAAAACTGACAGTTTCGACAAGATCCGCGTCTACGCGAACAGCCATTACGTCACCCCGCGGCCGACGATGCAGCAGGCGATCAAGGGCATCAAGGAAGAACTGCACAAGCGGCTGAAGCAGCTGATCGACGAGGGGCGCCTGCTGGAGGCGCAGCGGCTGGAGCAGCGCACCAATTTCGATCTGGAGATGCTGGAGGCGACGGGCGTCTGCAACGGGATCGAGAATTATTCGCGCTACCTGACCGGCCGCGCCCCGGGCGAGCCGCCCCCCACCCTGTTCGAATTTATCCCCGACAACGCGATTGTCTTTGCCGACGAAAGCCATGTCTCGGTGCCGCAGATCGGCGGCATGTATCGTGGCGACTACCGGCGCAAGTTCACGCTCGCCGAACACGGCTTCCGGCTGCCCAGTTGCATGGACAACCGCCCCCTGAAGTTCGAGGAATGGGACGCCATGCGGCCGCAATCGGTCTTCGTCTCGGCGACCCCGGCGGGGTGGGAGCTTGATCAGGCCGGCGGGGTCTTCGCCGAACAGGTGATCCGCCCCACCGGCCTGCTGGACCCAGGGGTGGAGATCCGGCCGGTGGCCACCCAAGTCGATGATCTGCTTGACGAAATCCGCCGTGTCGCGGCCGACGGGTTGCGGGTTCTATGCACGGTTCTGACCAAGCGCATGGCCGAGGACCTGACCGAATACCTGCACGAAAAGGGCGTGCGGGTGCGCTACATGCATTCCGACATCGACACGATCGAACGCATCGAGATCCTGCGCGACCTGCGGCTGGGCGCCTTTGACGTGCTGGTCGGCATCAACCTGCTGCGCGAGGGGCTGGACATCCCCGAATGCGGACTGGTGGCGATCCTGGATGCGGATAAGGAGGGGTTTCTGCGGTCGGAAACCTCGCTGATCCAGACCATCGGGCGGGCGGCGCGCAATGCCGACGGGCGGGTGATCATGTATGCCGACCAGATCACCGGCTCGATGCAGCGCGCGCTGGACGAGACCAACCGGCGGCGGGCGAAACAGATCGCCTATAACGAGGCGCATGGCATCACCCCGCAGACGGTGCGCAAGAATGTCGAGGATGTGCTGGCCGGGCTGTGGCAGGGTGACACCGACATGGCGCGGGTGACGGCGAAGGTTGAGAAACTGAAACCCGGGGCCAATTTGCAGGCGCATCTGGACGGGCTGAGGTTGGAAATGCGCAAGGCGGCCGAGAACCTGGAGTTCGAGGAAGCGGCTCGGCTGCGCGACGAGGTCAAGCGGCTGGAGGCGGTGGAACTGGCTGTCGCCGACGACCCGCTGGCGCGGCAATCGGCAGTGGAGGAAGCGGTGGAAGAGGCCGCCCATGCCCGTGGCCGCTCGACCGCCGGGCGGCCGGGGCAGCGCGGCGGGGTGAAGCGGCGGGGGAAAAGGTGAGGCGGGACGATGACTACATCAGAGAGTTGCTGCTTGAGTTCGAGGCACAAGAGGACTTCCTTGTAGTTATCGCCCCATCCTTGAGCATGCCCTTGGAAAAACGGCGCAGGCAGTATCATGTCGAGCTGCTTTGCGATGCTGGCCTGATGTGCCCCGTTGGCAGAGGGACATATCGCCTGACCCACCAAGGTCACGACTTCCTCGATGCCATGCGCGACGAGGGTATCTGGAGCCGCACCAAGGACGCCGTCGCGCAATCCGGCGGCAATGCAACGCTGGAGATCGTCAAGACCATCGCCACCGGCTTTCTGAAGAAGCAGATCAGGGACCGGACGGGCATCGACGTCTGACCCTACCCTCTCACAACCTTCGGCCCGAACACGCTGCTGGCCGTCGATTGCCCCCGGTCCCGGCTGGGCGGCACGCCAAACCGGCCGCGATAGGCGCGTGAAAACGCCTCCAGCGAGCCGAAGCCCACTGCCACCGCAATCTCGGTCAGCGACAGATCGGTCTGCTGCACCAGTTGGTGCGCCCTCGCAAACTGCGCCTCGCGCCAGGCCGCCCCCAGCGACTGGCCCTGCGCCGCAAGAAACCGCCGCTGCACTTGCCGCAGCGACAGGCCCAGATCGCGCGCCAGCCCCGCCACGTCGCGCCCTTCGCCCAGCCGCTCGCCCATCAGCGCCAGCGCCCGCGCCACCACGGGGTCGGCCACCACTGGCGCCTCGGCCTCGGCCCCCTCGCCCGCTGCTCCCGGCGCCAGCAGGTGCCGCCCCACCTCGCCCGCCAACACCTCCCCCGCATGGCGGCCGATCAGCGCCAGCATCAGATCGACCACCGCCAGCCCGCCCGCGCAACTGGCCATGCGCCCGTCGATCAGGAACCGCGCCGCCTCGGGCCGCGTGCCGGGGAACCGCTCGCGGAACCCGTCGATATTGTACCAATGCACCGCCACGCGGCGCCCCTGCAGCAGTCCCGCCGCCGCCAGCACCTCGCTGCCCGTCTCCACCCCGCCGACCAGCGCCATGCGCCCCATCCGCCGCAGCCAGGCCGTCAGCCGCGCGTCCCCCGCCGCGCGGCCGG
>SKNG01000003.1 GCA_007120685.1 Paracoccaceae bacterium
CGGTGTAGGGGCTGCACCAGTATTCCGAAGATTCCCCTGCCGCGTGCCGAAGGGCACCCGCAGCCAAAGACACCAGAGGTTGACCCATGGCCGTTCAGCAGAACCGCGTAACCCGTTCTCGTCGCAACATGCGCCGCGCGCATGACGCGCTTGTGGCCGCGAATCCCAACGAATGCCCCAACTGCGGCGAGTTGAAGCGCCCGCATCACGTCTGCCCTTCCTGCGGCTTCTACGCCGACCGCGAAGTGATCGCCAAGGGCAGCGACGTCGATCTGGACGACGACGCGGCCTGAATGGCCCGCCGGGCACCGCTGCGATGGCCAGCACAGGCGCATCGACCGGCCGGCCTGGCAATCAGACCAGGGCTTCGCAGGACAACCGGCGGGGCGACGGCATGGTAGTGGTGGCCGTCGATGCAATGGGGGGCGATCTGGGCCCCCGTGCTGTCGTTGGCGGCTGCGTCATGGCGCTTGACGCCAACCCGGCCCTCAAGATCTCGCTTCATGGCGACGAGGCGGTGCTGGCGCCGATGCTGGCAAAGCAGCGCGGCGGCAGTGGCGCGGCGGCGAAGCGGTTGCAGGTGGTGCACGCCCCCGCCGCCGTCAGCATGCAGGACAAGCCCAGCCATGTCATGCGGCATGGCCGCGATACCTCGATGTGGTCCGCCATCGCCGCGCTGAAGGCCGGCGAGGCGGCAGCGGCGGTCAGTTGCGGCAATACCGGCGCGCTGATGGCCGTGTCGATGCTGCAGTTGCGCCGGATGGAGGGCGTCAGCCGGCCGGCGATTGCCTGCCTGTGGCCCTCGCGCGGGCGGCACGGGTTTTCCACGATGCTGGACGCGGGCGCCGATGTGAAGGCCGATGCGCCGGATCTCTTGGCCTATGCGATCATGGGCGCGACCTATTTCCGCAACGATTTCGACGAGCCGCGCCCGCGCGTCGGCCTGCTGAACGTGGGCACCGAGGAACACAAGGGCCGTGCCGGCCTGCGCGAGGCGCATGAACTGATCGCGCGGCACGAGGAAACCGGGCGCTACGATTATGTCGGTTTCGTCGAGGGCAGCGACTTGCCGTCGGAACGGGTGGATGTCATCGTCACCGACGGCTTCACCGGCAATGTCGCGCTGAAGACCGGCGAGGGCACGGCGCGCTTGATCGGCGAGTTTCTGGCCGAGACCTTCCGTTCCGGCTGGGTGTCGATGCTGGGCGGGCTTCTGGCGCGGCGCGCGCTGACCCGGCTGAGCCGGCGGATTGACCCGCGCCGGGTCAATGGCGGGGTGTTCCTGGGGCTGAACGGCACGGTGGTGAAGTCGCACGGCTCGGCCGATGCCACCGGCGTGGCGGCGGCGGTGGGGCTGGCGGCAAAGCTGGCCGGCTCGGGCTATCGGGGGCGGATGGCAGAACGGCTTGTCATTGCCGCGCAGGCGGCACAGGATGCCCCTGAAGGAGACGAGGCATGAGCGACGAGGCCGATATCCGCGCCCATCCCGATGGCGGCAGCGGGTCGGACGGCGAATCGGGCAGCGGGCTGCCGGGGGCGGCAAGGACCCCCGGGGCGGGCACGGTGACCCGCGCGGTGGTGGTGGGCACCGGTCATTACCTGCCCGAACGGGTGGTAACCAATGCCGAATTCACCGAACGGCTCGATACCTCGCATGACTGGATCGTCTCGCGCTCAGGCATCGAGCGGCGCCATTTCGCCGCGCCGGGCGAGGCAACGTCGCATATGGCCGCCCATGCCGCCCGCGCCGCGCTGGGCGATGCGGGCCTGGGCGCCGAATCGCTGGATGCGATCATCGTCGCCACCTCGACCCCGGACCTGACCTTCCCCGCCGTGGCGACCATGGTTCAGGCCGAACTGGGGCTGAAGACCGGTTTTGCCTTTGACGTGCAGGCGGTCTGCGCGGGCTTCATCTATGCGCTGGCCCAGGCCCAGGCGCTGATCGTCGCCGGTACCGCGCGGCGCATCATGGTAATCGGCGCCGAAACCTTCAGCCGCATCCTGGATCATGACGACCGCGGCACGGCGGTGCTGTTCGGCGATGGCGCCGGGGCGCTGATCCTGGAGGCGCAGCCGGGGCAGGGCGGCAGTGCCGACCGCGGCATCCTGGCGGTGGACCTGAACGCCGACGGCAGCCAGCGCGATATCCTCTATGTCGATGGCGGCGTCGCCACCACCGGCAGTGCGGGCTGCCTGCGCATGCAGGGCAAGGAAGTGTTCCGCCATGCGGTGGAAAAGCTCGCCCAGACCGCGCAGACCGCCATTGCCCGTGCCGGGCTGGCGCCTGCGCAGATCGACTGGGTGGTGCCGCATCAGGCCAATCTGCGCATCATCCGCGCCACGGCCCAGAAACTGGGCGTGCCGATGGAGCGGGTCATCACCACGGTAGCCGATCACGGCAATACCTCGGCCGCGTCGATCCCGCTGGCGTTGTCGGTGGCCGCCCGGCAGGGCCGGTTCGCGCCCGGACAGGTGATCGTGGCCGAAGCGATTGGCGGCGGTCTGGCCTGGGGCGCGGTGGTGCTGCGCTGGTAGGCGCGGGCATCCGCTGACCGCCCCTGCGCAAGGGCCTGCCTGCAAGCCCCTGATATTGACTCGGATTCCCGCATGGCTCATGGTTTTCCGGCGCCGGCGGTAACGACAAGCCAAGCAAAAGCCATGGCCGCGGCAACAGGGGGATGGTAGCGATGAGTGACAAGACATTGACAAGGATGGATTTGGCCGAGGCGGTGTTCCGCGAGGTCGGCCTGTCCAGAAACGAATCCGCGCAGCTTGTCGAGGCGATTATCGGCCATGTCTCGGATGCGCTGGTCGCGGGCGAGCAGGTGAAGATCTCGTCCTTCGGCACCTTCAGCGTGCGCGACAAGAGCGCCCGCGTGGGCCGCAATCCGAAAACCGGCGAGGAAGTGCCGATCAGCCCCCGCCGCGTACTGTCGTTTCGGCCCTCGCATCTGATGAAGGAGCGGGTGATGCGCGGCAATGCGGAACTGGTCGAGGGCTGAGCGGAGCATGAAGAAGGCGCCGGAAGCGTTTCGCACCATCAGCGAGGTCGCCGACCTGCTTGAAACGCCTGCGCATGTGCTGCGCTTCTGGGAAAGCAAGTTCTATCAGATCCGGCCGGTCAAGCGGGCAGGCGGGCGGCGTTATTACCGGCCGGACGATGTGTCGCTGATCGCCGGGATCCGGCACCTGCTGCAGGATCGGGGCATGACCATCCGCGGCGTGCAGAAGATCCTGCAGGAACAGGGCGTCAAGCATGTGATGAAGCTGGCGCCGCCGCTGTCAGCGCCACCGCCGCAGACCGGCGCGGTCGTCGAGGCCGATTTGCCGCCGGCCATCGCCCCTGACGCCATGCCCGGGCGGGAAGAGGTCCGGCCGGCTCATGCCGCCGGCAGCAGCCCGCCCGCGCCGGTGCCGCCCGCCCGGCCGCAACCGGTCGTGCCGCCGCCGCGTTTTGATGCTTCCGAAACGCCCGCCGCCGGTGCTGTGCCGCCGCCCGAGCCTGCCCCGGCTGATGTTGGACCAGAGGTATCGCCGGGCCCGGAAGCCGAGCATCGAAGCCCGCCTGCCGATATCGACGAGGCGATACCGGCGCCTTCCACCCCACGCCCCGAGGCCCCCTCGCGCGAAGCACCCGCCTTCCAAAAACGTGATCCCGCTTCGGCACCCGGAAGACCTGTTGCCGAAGCGGCGCCTTCTGATGCGCCCCCACCGGACGCCACCATGAAGGGCATCCCCCCCGCTCCGGCGACCGCTGACAAGCAGGCCGCGGCCCGCGACGGCGGCGATACGCCGCTGGCTCCCGCACAACATCCCGTCGCCGATCCGCTCGCCCCGTCCACCGCCGCGCCCCACTCAGTCCCGCCGCAGCCCGAGACTGCCGAGCCGTTCCCATTCGCCTTGGCCGAAGACCGCCCGGCGCAGCGCCTGCGCCACCTTCCGCCCGGCGCGCTGGATCGCCGCGCCGGGCAACTGGCGCTGATCGCCCGCCGGCTCGATACACTGCTCGACCGCATGTCCGAAGCGTCGGGAGCAGGGCGCTGGTAATCCATGGCGCCACCAGGTTCAGGCATGGCGCCGCGCTGATGGGCCATCCGGACCGCGCCGCCCGCCATGGGGCGCATTTCGGCCTTGCCTGCGCCGTCAGAAACGATAGAAAGCGGCTCGTCGGGCTGTGGCGCAGTCTGGTTAGCGCGTCCGTCTGGGGGGCGGAAGGTCGTGAGTTCGAATCTCGCCA
>SKNG01000332.1 GCA_007120685.1 Paracoccaceae bacterium
GCAATGTGTTCATGCTGAAGCCGCCGCATCAGGCGCCGCTGTCCAGCCTGCGCCTGGCCGAGTTGTGGGACGGGGTGCTGCCGCCGGGCGTGTTCAACGTGCTGACCGGCGGGCGCGAGACCGGCGAGGCGATGGTGACGCATCCACTGGCGGCGAAGGTGGCGCTGATCGGCTCGGTGCCCACCGGCCGCGCGGTGATGCGCAGCGCGGCCGAACGGATTACCCCCGTGGCGTTGGAACTGGGCGGCAAGAACGCGCTGATCGCATTTCCCGATGCCGACCCGGACGCCGTGGCCCAGGCCGCGGTGGCCGGCATGAACTTTACCTGGTGCGGGCAGTCCTGCGGCTCGACCAGCCGCGTCTTTCTGCACGAAAGCCTGCACGACCAGGTGCTGGAGGGCATCCGCACCCGCTGCGAGGCGATCCGCCCGGGGCCGCCCACCGCCTATGATACCGACATGGGCGCGATCATCTCGCGCGATCAGTTCGACCGGATCCTGGCCTTTATCGAGAGCGCGCGCGGCGAAGGCGCACGGCTTGTCGCCGGCGGCACCCCGCCCGACGATCCGGCGCTGGCCGGGGGCCTGTACATCCTGCCCACGGTCTTTGCCGGGATGGACGACAGCATGACCATCGCGCGGGAAGAGATCTTCGGCCCGGTCATGGCCGTCTTCCGCTGGTCCGACGAGGCGGCGCTCTGGCAGCAGGTCAACGGGGTCGATTACGGCCTCACGGCCTCGATCTGGACCAACGACCTGCGCACGGCACTGCGCGCCAGCCGGCGGGTAGAGGCCGGGTTCGTCTGGGTCAACAACACCAGCCAGCATTTCCTCGGCGTGCCTTTCGGCGGCTTCAAGCAATCCGGCATCGGCAAGGAGGAATCGCTGGACGAGCTTCTGTCCCATACCCGCCTGAAGGCGGTGAACATCCGGCTTTGACAGGCAGATGACTGCGGGACGCGGCTTGCGCGGATATCGATAGCGGGAAGGAGGCGGTGGCGTGGCCACAATCGGGGGCACGCGGCGCGGAGTTGGATTATCTGGAGGCGGGTACCGGAATCGAACCGGTCTACACGGATTTGCAATCCGCTGCGTAACCTCTCCGCCAACCCGCCAGCCAGCGCCGGTGTAGGGATTTGCTCTTGGCGCGTCAAGCAACGAGTCACGGGACCGACAGGCCCGGATGCGGTGAACGCGGATCTGCGGCGGGCGCACGCTCGTTTCGTTTGCGGCGGCTTGAAGCCATCGCTTTTGCCCAGCCCTCACCATGCCGCTTGCCTGCAATCGGCAGGCTGGATAATGTCTCTGGGAAACTCGCAAGCCGCAACAAACAGGCGCTTGCATGCCGAGGGACATGGCACATGACGGGTTCAACCGCCGATTGCGGGTATCTTGCGGGTGACGGCCGGCACGCCATCGGTGGTGCAGGCGGAACAGACAGACACACAGTATTGCGTCGTGCAGCCTCGTTCGCCTTGATCGGCGTGCTGGTGCCCCTGTTGATGGCCTGCGCCCTGCCCCGCTCGGCGGCCATGCCCGCCGAAGTCCTGCGCGGCACCGAGGCGGAAGATTCCGGGGTTCAGGTCATCGCCGTCACCAGGGCGTCGATCAACGACATTGCAACCTGGCCCAATTCGCCGGCACTGGCGCGGCGTCACTGGGTGACGACGGGTGCCAGCCCGGTGGCGCGACTGATCCGGGCGGGCGACCGGATATCCCTTGCGGTTTGGGACAGCCAGCGCGACTCGCTGCTGAGCACCGAGCAGGAACGGGTGGTCAACATCGAAAACGTCGCCGTCTCAAGCAGCGGCGACATCTTCATCCCCTATATCGGCGAGTTCCGTATCGCCGGCCAGACATCGGACCGGGCGCGGCGCGAGATCCAGTCGCGGCTGGAAGCGATCGTGCCGGATGCCCAGGTGCAGATCGTCGTCGAGCCGGGCGCGGGCAACACCATCGATCTGGTCGGCGGGGTGGCCCGGCCGGGCCGGCTGGCGCTGCCGGATATCAGCCCCACGCTGATGAGCGTTCTGGCCGAGGCCGGCGGCGTGGACGACAGCCTGCGCAATCCGATGATCCGGCTGCAACGGGCCGGCCAGTCCTACACCATTCCCGCCGCCGAACTGCTGGCCGACCCCGGGCGCGATACCGCCCTGCGCGGCGGCGACCGGATCGTGGTGGAAGCCGACACAAGAAACTACATCGCGCTGGGCGCGACCGGCACGCAGCGGGTGGTCTATTTCGAGCGCGAGCGCATCAACGCGCTGGATGCCCTGTCCACCATCGGCGGGTTCTCGCAGCAGCGCGCCGATATCAGCGGGCTGATGGTGCTGCGCGAGTATGCCGAGAACCAGGTCAGGCCCGGCCCCGAGGCGCCGGACGAAACACAGGTGATCTTCACTTTCGACCTGCGCAATGCCGACGGGCTGTTCGCCGCGCGCCGGTTCGAGATCATGCCGGACGATGTGGTGCTGGCGACAGAGTCGGTGATCCCCGCCTTCACGCAGGTCATGGCCCTGTTCCGGGGCATCAGCAGCACCGCCACGGATCTGTGACCCCCGCCCGCCGAGCCAGCCGTCAGGCCGGCTTGCGCGCCACCAGCCGCATGTAGGACACGCCCGGCGCGGTGGCGTCCGGGCCGTCCGGCTGGCCCTCGAACAACAGCGGCATCAGGATGGCGGTCACCGCGTTGCGCCGGCCCAGATCCGGCAGGATGCGCGACTGCATGCGCACCTTCCAGTCGCCGAAGAAGCGCATCGCAAAACCCTGCAGCTTGCGCACGCTGGGCATGGCGTTCTGCGTCTCGTCGTGCACCCAGTTCATCTTCAGCCCGGCACGCTGAAGCGCGGCGCTCCATTCCTCGGCGCTGCGATAGCCCGCGGGCACGCCCCAGCCCACTTCCAGCAACCGCGTGGCCAGCCGCATCTGGTCCGACACCGGCCCTTTGCCATCTTCGCGGAAGCAATCGAAGATCACCAGCCGCCCGCCCGGCGTCAGACTGTCGGCAATGCCCTGGCAGACGGCATCCAGGTCCTGCGCATAGCACAGCGTCTCCACCCCGAAGATGAGATCGGCCCCGCGCAGCGGCTTCGGGATCGGCTCGAACGTGCCCTGCACGAAACGGGCGTTGGGCAGGTCGGTGCTGCGGGCGGTGGCCTTGTGCACATGCTCTTCCAGCAGGTCCAGCCCGGTGAAGCTGATATCGGGATGGGTGCCGGCCAGGCGGATGGTGTTCAGCCCCTTGCCGCAGCCCACCTCCAGCACCCGTTTCACATTGCCCATGTTGCGGATCGTCGTCCTGACCCCGCGCGCCTGACCGTAGAAGCCGTCGCGGCTGAACTGCCCGTCAGGGTTCAGGCCGAAATGCATGCAGCCCGGCACGGACAGGTATTTCTCGTAGAACTGCTCATAGACCAGCACGGATTGCCGGTAATAGGGCTCGACCACCTGCTTGCCGGCATCGGCCAGCAGCTTTTCCACGCCGAACTGGCGGTCGATCATCGCGATCGCCTCGGCCAGGGTCACCGGCGCCGGCGCCGGGGGCGGCAGGTCGTTCAGGTCGGTCTCACTGGATGCCTCTGCCGCCATCTGCATGCCCCATTGCCTTCGGTGTTTCGGCGCGCGCCCCGGTCAGGACCGGATGCGCCTGCCCTGCGAACCGGCGGCACCCTACAGCCTGCCACGCAGGGGAACAAGCAGGCCCCCCAACCCCGGCCCTCAGCCGCCGCCGATCCGTTCGATGGTCAGCGCGCCGTTGGTGTAGACGCAGATATCGGCGGCAATCGCCATCGCCTTGCGCGCCACCGCTTCGGCATCCAGATCGGTCTCCATCAAGCCCCGTGCCGCCGCCAGCGCGAAGTTGCCGCCGGATCCGATGGCGGCGACGTCATGTTCCGGCTCCAGCACATCGCCCGCGCCGGTGATGACGTATAGTTCCGTGCCATCGCTGACGATCAGCATGGCTTCCAGATTGCGCAGGTACTTGTCCATCCGCCAGTCCTTGGCCAGATCGACACAGGCGCGGGCCAGCTGGCCGGGTGTGGCCTCCAGCTTGCGCTCCAGCCGTTCCAGCAGGGTGAAGGCATCGGCGGTGGACCCGGCAAACCCCGCGACCACGGCATGGCCCGAAACCTCGAGCCGGCGCACCTTTCGCGCGCTGCCCTTGATGACGGTCTGGCCCAGGCTGACCTGCCCGTCCCCGGCGATCACCACCCCGCCGCCGCGCCGCACCGCCA
>SKNG01000329.1 GCA_007120685.1 Paracoccaceae bacterium
CCAGATCCAGCTCCTCGGCCGCGCCGTCGCGCGCCCAGCGCCGCAGCCGCTTCAGCGCCACCTTGATGTTGCGCGTGCCCAGTTCCACCTGGTCGTCTATGTTGCGGAACTCGCGCTTGTCCCAGACCTTGACCGCGCGCCCGTGCCGGCCTTCCTTCTGGCCCACGCGCACCCCCTCGGGGTTGTAGCCATAGGCGCCGAAGGGCGAGGTGCCGGCGGTGCCGATCCATTTCGACCCGCCCTGATGGCGGCCCTTCTGTTCCTCCAGCCGCTTCTTCAGCGTCTCCATCAGCTTGTCGAACCCGCCCAGCGCCTCGATCTTCGCGCGCTCCTCCTCGCTCAGATGCTTCTCGGCCAGTTTCTCCAGCCAGTCGGCGGGCACGTCCAGCGCCTTGACCACAGCCTCGGGGGTGATCGCCTCCAAGCCCTTGAAGGCATGGGCAAAGGCGCGGTCGAAGCGATCGATGTGGCGCTCGTCCTTCACCATCGTGGTGCGGGCGAGGTAGTAGAAGGCTTCGGGGTCGAACTGCGCCAGGCCGGTCTGCAGCGCCTCCAGAAAACCCAGGTATTCGCGCAGGGAAACCGGCACGGCGTGCTGGCGCAGGGAATCGAGAAAAGGCTGGAACATGGGGACTCGCGATGGGTTGGCAGGCCAGAGGTAGCAGCCCGGGGCGGTCCCGTCCAGAAAGGGCCGCACGGCCGGGTCAGTCCTGCTGCACTCCGGGAAAGGCCCAGCGGGCAAAGGCGCTGGGTGGGCGGTCATGGCGGCCGCAGGGCGAGGGGATGATCTCGCAGGCGCGTTCGGGGATGGTGATGCCGAAACGCTCGATCAGAAAGGCACGATAGGCCAGCGGCGGCACGGTGATCCTGTCCTGCAGGGCCGGATCCCGCGCCCGCGGGTCGTCCGGCGTCACGCCGCGCAGGTTCAGATCGTCCTCCAGCGGGGTCAGGACGTGGCAGGCATCGAAGGCGGGTTCCTTGTAGCCGATGGCCAGAACCCGCAGGAAGTCCAGAATGTTGTCGGTCACTGTGTCGATCCAGAGCGAACCCGAACCCGAGCCCAGATGCACCACCTGCTGCCGCCCGTCATCGTCGATCCAGAAGCCGGCATGCGAGCCATCGCCGCCGGTCATGATGAACAGCGACAGCCGCTCGCCGATGTCCTGGGGCGCCTGCGGCCAGAGCGCCTCTGACGGATCGGGGATGTGGAACGCGACCTCGGACAGGCGGTCATGCGGCAGATCGACAGCCGCCGGATACAGTGTGCCGCAAGGGCCGCGCGGCGTCTCGATGATCGCGCCGACCTGCTCCAGCCAGTCCAGCGTTGCGCGCAACGCCGCGGGCATGGTGATGGCGGGCGGAAAGCTGGCGGCCAGTGCATCGGCAAAGCCGGGTCGGCAAATGGCAGGGCGACCACCCGACCCTGCCTCGGCAGGGGATTGCGGCATGAATGGCTGGCGCCGACCGCCCGCAAGCGGGTGGCGCATCAGAAGAACGCCCTTTCCACGGCGATGGTCGCCGCGACGCCAAGCAGCGCGCCGATGATCCCCCAGACGGCACCATATTGCGCCATGTCGAATCGCGAACCGCCGCGCGCGCGGGCATGGCGCACGCCCAGCAATGCACCGATGACGAGTCCCGCCAGAATGATCATGCCTGCCCCTTGTCATGGTGGCCGTTTGCGCGCGTGCCGGCCGCGCGCCAGCCCTGCCTTCTGCGTCAGCCGTCGCTTCAGCGTTGTGCCAGGCGCTGCCCGGCGCCAGCGATGCGCGCGATCTCGGCCTGACGCGACCGCGCCGCGGCTTCCGAGCCGAAGCCATAGCGCGCCGCCGCCATGCTGTCGAGCCGCAGCCGGTCGGCCTCGTCCTGCCGGCCAAGCTGGGCCAGCGCCTCGGCGCGCATGAAACCCAGCGAAGACAGCAGCGCGGCATTCTCGGTGCGTTCGGCCATCGGGCGGGCGCGGTCGGTCAGGTCCAGCACCATGTCATACTGCCCCCCCGCAAGCGCCTGCACGGCCAGTTGCATGTCAACATGCGCCGCATGCACTTCGCCGCCCGGTCGGTTGCGATAGATCTCGCCGGCCAGCAACAGCGCGGCCAGCGCCGCCTCGCCCTCGCCCGGGGCGGCGATGCGGGCGTTGACCAGCAGGCTCAGCGCCAGCCGCGGCCCCGTCCATCCCTGCGACCGGGCGATGCGCAAGGCGTTATTCGCCGCGGCCCGCCGCTGCGCCATGTTGCTGCCGACACCCAGCGCATTCTCGATCGCCGTGACCCATTCGCGCGGCGTCGGCCCCGGCGCGGGCCCGGGCGAGCGCCGGCCGGCCGGGTTCAGCCGGTTCAGGATCGCCGGCAGCCGCGCGGCGACCTGGGCGCGGGTCATGCCGACCTGCAGTTCCGGCGCATACCAGGCGCGCAGCATCAGCATGTCGAACCCGGTCAGGATGGTCTGGAAATTGTCGTCGTTGAACACGCTGTCGCTCAGGCGGAACAGGTCGTTCAGCGGGCCCAGCCCCTGGGCGATTTCCTCGTGCAGGCAGTCGCGGGCTTCCTGCGGCGTGGTGTCGGCGGGTACGAAGACGCCCACCCGCCGGCGCTGTGCAACCCGCGTCCAGTCGATGGCCGGGTTGCGCCGGTTGGCCAGGAAATCCTCCCAACTGTCGACATTCGGCACCACGAAACAGGCCGCCGTCGGCACCACCGCGCGCAACTGCCGCTGGGGCACGAATTCCACCACGATCCGGTTTTCGCCTTCGGCCACCCGGTTGTCGGGCGCGCGGGTCACGTCGATGCGCGCCTCGGCCCGCAGCCGGGCCAGCAGCCGGTCCAGGTCGCGCTCGGCGGTGGGCGTCATCGTGCCGCGGGTAATGATGCGCACCGGCCCCTCGAAGCGCGAGAATTGCGGGATCGGCCGGCCGCTTTCCATCACGAAGCCCAGTTTCAGCAGATCATGGACCATGTCGGCATTGGGCCGGGTCGGCGGCATCGGGTTTGGCCGGCCCGGGTCGAACACCGCCATCGGGCTGATCGGGTCCAGCCCGTCCTGCAGGCGTTGGGCATCGGGCATGGGCGTGCAGGCGGCCAGTCCCAGACCCAGCGCCGCCAGCAGGGGCAGGAGGGGGCGCGACGCACCGCTCATGCCGCCAGCCTTTCGGTCATCTGACCCAGCGCGGCGTCATAGGCATCAAGCCCGCCATTCGGCGCCTCGGACAGCGCACGGCGCCAGGCCCGCGCCCCGGGCTGGCCGGCAAACAGACCCAGCATGTGCCGCGTGACCCCGACAAGCCGGCCACCGCGCGCCAGATGCCCTGCAATAACCGGCCGCATCGCACGGCCGACGCCGACGGGATCGGCATCGCCAGCGCTCGCATCACCGAACAGGCGTCGATCCGCCGCACCCAGTATCCGCAGCGGCGCATGATAGGCCGCGCGGCCGATCATCACCCCGTCAAAGCCCCGTTCCAGCATCGCCTCTGCCGCCTCCAGACTGTCGATCCCGCCATTCGCGCTGATGTGCAGCTTAGGGAAAGCCGCCTTCATCGACAACGCAAGATCATGGTCCAGCGGCGGAATTTCGCGGTTGTCCTTAGGTGACAGGCCCTGCAGCCAGGCCTTGCGCGCATGCACGATAACCCGCCGCACCCCCGCCGCCTGCACCGCGTCCAGCAGTGCCGGCAGGGCCTGCGCGGGGTCCTGATCGTCCACCCCCAGCCGGCATTTCACGGTGATCTCGGCCTCTGGCGCGGTGGCGGCCATGGCCGCGCAGATGTCGCCGACCAGCGCCGGGGTCTTCATCAGCACCGCGCCGAAGCAACCCGATTGCACGCGGTCGGAAGGGCAGCCGACATTCAGGTTGACCTCGGCAAAGCCCGCGTCCTGCCCCATGCGGGCAGCCTGCGCCAGCTCGGCCGGGTGGGACCCGCCCAGTTGCAGGGCCAGCGGATGCTCCTCAGGCGCGTGGTCCAGCAGATGGCGGGCATTGCCCCGCACCAACGCGGCCGAGGTGACCATTTCGGTATAGAGCAGGGCCTGGCGGCTAAGCTTGCGGTGGAACTGCCGGCACAGGCTGTCCGTCCAGTCCATCATCGGCGCGCAGGATAATCTAGCGTGTTGATTTATTTGCATTTTTTGTGTATCTTCAAACTGTTGGCGGCGGATGCTGCTACGCTGGAATACGCCCCAATATCCCCGAATTTGCCCCTCTACGA
>SKNG01000360.1 GCA_007120685.1 Paracoccaceae bacterium
CAGGGCGGCACCGTGCTGGCCAGCCACCAATCCGCGCCGCTGGCCGAGATGATGCGCGCGATGCTGCGCTTTTCCACCAACATCACGGCCGAGGCCGCCGGGTTGAGCGCCTCGCGCCGGGGGGGCGGGGGCGTGGCCTCGTTGCCCGCCTCGGGTCAGCGGATGAGCGACTGGATGCACAGCCGCCACGGCGTCGGCGGTATGCAGTTCGTCGATCATTCGGGGCTGGGCGACCGGTCGCGCGTGTCGGCGCGCGGCATGGCGCATTTCCTGCTTTCCGCGCATCGCGGCGGCGTGCTGCCGCCGCTCTTGCGTCGCCACACCATGCGCGACGGTCAGGGGCGCGAAATGCCGAATCACCCGCTGCGCGCACAGGCCAAGACCGGCACGCTGAATTTTGTCAGCGGGCTGGGCGGCTACGCCTATCTGCCCGGCGGGCGCGAGATCGTCTTCGCCATCTTCAGCGCCGACCTGCCCCGGCGCGCCGCCATCCCTGCGGACCAGCGAGAGCGTCCCGCCGATGCCCCGGCCTGGGCGCGGCGCGCCCGCGCGCTGCAACAAGGCCTGCTGGAACGGTGGTCGACGATCCATGCCTGAACACCTGCCCCTGCCCTGCCCGAAGGCACTGACCCGCGGCCCGATGCGCCGCCCGGCCATCTGATGCCGGCCGAGGCCCTGATCCTTCTGGGGGGTATCGGCCTGTTTCTTTACGGGATGCATGCGCTGACCGGCGAGTTGCGGATCATGACCACCGACAGCGCCCGGGGTGCGATTCGCCGCTATGCCGGCAAACCGCTGCCGGGCATGGCCGTGGGCGCGGCGCTGACCGCGCTGATCCAGTCTTCCAGCGCCACGCTGGTGATGGTGCTGGGCTTCGTCGGTGCCGGCATCCTGACCTTCAGCCAGTCGCTGGGGCTGATCCTGGGCGCCAATGTCGGCACCACCTTCACCGGCTGGATGGTGATGCTGTTCGGGGTCAAGATCGACCTCGGCCTGATCTCGTTTCCCGTGCTCTTCGGCGCCGGGCTGGTGCGGATCATCGCCTCGGGCGCGCTGGCGCGGCTGGGCGGCGTGCTGGCCGGGCTGGCGCTGATCTTCATCGGCATCGACCTGATGAAGGAGGGCATGGCGATCTTCGACGGTCTGCTGAGCCCTGAGACGCTGCCGACCGACACGCTGGCCGGGCGGCTGCAGATTCTGGGGCTGGGCGTGCTGATCACGGTCATCACGCAATCCTCCTCGGCCGGGGTGGCGGCCACAATCGTGCTGCTGGCCGAGGGGCATCTGACCTTCACCCAGGCCGCCGCGCTGGCCATTGGCGCCACCGTGGGCACCACCTTCACCGGCATCCTGGCCAGCATCGGCGGCACGCTGGGCATGCGCCGCACGGCGGTGGCCAACCTGGTGTTCAACATGACCAAGGGCATCATCGCGCTCTTGCTGCTGGACCTGATCGAGCGGGTGCTGGTGCTGGGCGGCACCATCCCGGAACCGACCGTGGCGCTGGTGGTGTTCCATACCGGCTTCACCCTGATCGGCGCGCTGATGTTCCTGCCCATTACCGGGCCTTTCGGGCGGCTGGTGGAACGGCTGCTGCCCGAACGCCCGCAAGCAATCGAGCGGGAACTGGACCCGCGCTTTCTGGCCGATGCCTCGGCCGCGCTGGACATCGCGCTCTCAGTCGCGCGGCGCCATGTCACCGATCTGGCGCTGCAACTGGGCGCGGCACTGACACCGGGCAGGGCGCGGCCCGCCGATGGCGACAGCGGCAGCCGCAAGGCGCTGATCGCCTGCCAGCAGACCATCCAGCGCGAACAACAGGCGCTCGATGGTTTCATGGCGCGCATCAACCTGCCCGAGGGCGACCCGCGGCGGCTGGAGCGTCTGGGCGAGATCCTGGCGCTGATCGACCATCTGCGCCGCCTGGCCCATCGCGCCGGCCAGACCGACCGCATCACCGTGGCGGTGTATGAGCCCGCGCTGCGCCGCGAGACGCGCTTTCTGGGCGTGCTGCTGCTGCAGCTTGCGGCCCTGGAAGGCGAACTGGTGCCGGGCGATGCCGCAATCGCCGAGCACCACGCCGCCGCGCTGGCGGTGTTGCATCGCCGGCTGCAGCGTGCCTCGGCACGGCTGGACGGGCGCGAACAGCGCCTGCGCCGGAAGATCCTGAAAAGCCACGCCGCCCCGCCCCGGCTGTTTGCGGTGACCGACAGCATGCGCTGGCTCCGGCGCAGCACCGCCCATGTGGAGCGGGTGGTCTATCACCTGTCGGCGGCAGAGCGGCAGGCCTATCAGCCCGAGGATCCCGCGACCGGCGAGAAAACCGCCCCCGCCGATACCGCCCCGATGGAAACCCGGGTGGTTCGCCGCGAAACCGCCGGGGAGGGCCCGATCGAACCCGCCGGCGCAGCCACGGCAGACCCGCCGGGAGACGCCGAACCCACGGCGGATACCGTGCCGAGACGCTGACCCGGCGCGCCGGCCGACCTGAAGCCGGGTCGAACAGCAACACCGTTGTCAACCGGACATCGTGACGTCTTGTCCCAGAACGCTGACGCCGCCGATTTCCGCGATGCGCGCCATTTCGGCCTGATAGCCCTCGTCCAGGCGGGCGAGCCGCGCCTGCAGCGCGACCGGCAATTCGCCCAGCGCGGGGGGCGGCTTCACCTCTGCCAGGCCGTAGCCGGCGGCAAAGGCATCGGCGACCCGCCGCATCAGCGCGATTGTCGGCGGCGGCTTGGCGGCCAGATAGCGGCGCATGCGCTGTTGCGCCTCTTCGGTGTGGCCCAGAAGGGCAAACTCGCCGGCCCCTTCCACCGGCAGGTCTTGCAGGGTGCCGGCGATCTGGGCCAGCACCTGGGGCCAGATGCGCGGCAAGTCCTCATGCCGCCACACTGTGATGCGGGCATCGGGCGCTGCAGCACGCAGCCGCGCAACCAGCGCTGCCCAGGGCAGACCGTCCGCGCCAAAGGCGTCAAGCAGGGCTTCCGGCGGCCGTTCCGCCCGGCCTGCGGCGCGCAGCAACGGCGGCAGCAACATCCGGGCACTGCCCACCGCCAGACATAAGGTAAGTGCGCTGTCCGCTGGCAGCACCCGGCGAAGGCGCGTGATCGCCCGCTCTGGCTGTGCGGCATAGAATCCTTCGGGCGCGAGTGCCGCATCCTCGGCCCCCAGCAGCGACGGCGCGCTGACCGCAAGCCGGCGAAAACCTCGACACAGGTCAGAAAGAGGGTCGTCCCGGCGCCCCGTGCCTGCCAGCGGCGGCGACCCCGGGGAAAGCGCGTCCAGAAAACGCCCTGCCGGCACGGTCTGCACCCCCAGACGCGCCAGCGCCTGGACATTGCGCAACAGCCATCCGGCGATCAGGCCCCGATCGGTGCCATGCGCGCCCAGATGCAGGACGACGTCTCCCATATCCTCCCCCACGGCGCGCGCCGACCCTTGCCGGTTGACGCCGCTCAGCCTTCCACCAGCATCATGCCGCGCGTCGTCTGCAGCGCCGAACGGGTTTCATCCGTCGCCAGTTCACCATGCAGGCGCGTGAACTCGGCATGCGCCTGTTCTACCTGACGCAGATTCAGGTGAGCATAACCTCGCAGCATCGCAAGGTCACGCCGCAACGCGCCGCCAAGGTTCTCCAGCGCGTTCAGGTACGCGAGCGATTGCGCGTATTCGCGCTGGTGGAACGCCCGGACCGCCCGCTGGTCCAGGATCATCGATTCGATCTCTACCCGCTGGGTGCGGGTCAGATCCGTGGTCGCTGCCAGCCGCGCGGCTTCCTCGATCATGTTGAGCGTGACATAGGACAGCATCATGCCGAAGCGCGCATCCCGGGGCACATCCGCACCCAGCACCCTGCCGGCATTGGCAGCGGCGGTGAACCCGGCCAGCGCCTCGCCGGCCCGGTCCCGGTTATAGGCGCACCAGGAGCGTTCATAGAGCACATCCAGCGACCGCGGGTTGGCCGATGCGGCCAGACAGGAAGCCCAGTCGCCGGCCTCTTTCAGCGCCCGGACCCGCGCCAACCGGTTATCCCCCCGCGGCGGCAGCGCGCGCAGGGGCCCGGCGGCGGCAGGGGCCGGCGCGGCACCGGATGAAGGCGCTTCAGAGGCCGGGGAGGAAGCAGAAGCCTGCGGCGCCGCGCTGCCGGTCTGGGCGGGCGACGCCGCCCGCGCCGAGGCC
>SKNG01000502.1 GCA_007120685.1 Paracoccaceae bacterium
CAGGCGCTGGGCACCGAGGGGCACGCGCGCTATCGCAACGCCTGGTCCAAGGTCGAAAGCATGGAACAGACCGGCCCGCGCTCGGTCCGTTTCACCTTCACCGAACCGGACCGCGAGATGCCGCTGATCCTGGGCCTGCGCCCCGTGCTGCAGGCCGCGCAATTCGACGAAGATGCAGGCGGGCGGCCCTTCAATGCCTCCTCGCTCACGCCGATCATCGGCTCCGGCCCTTATGTGGTGGACCGGTTGGAGGCCGGGCGCTTCGTGCAGTTCCGCCGCAACCCGGATTGGTGGGGGCGCGATCTGCCCTTCAACACCGGCCAGCATAATCTGGAAGTGATCCGCTACGACTGGTTCGGCGATACCAATGCGGCTTTCGAGGCGTTTCGCGCCGGGCTGGTGGATGTCTGGCGCGAACGCAGCGCGGCGCGCTGGGTCGACAGTTTCGACTTTCCGGCGGTGCGCGAGGGGCGGGTGCGGCTGCTGGAAATACCGCATTCGCGCCCCTCGGGGATGAACGGTTTCGTGTTCAACACCCGCCGGGCGCTGTTTGCCGATTGGCGGGTGCGCGAGGCGCTGATCCTGGCCTTCGATTTCGAGCGCATCAACGAGATGGTCAATGCCGGGCTGGAGCCGCGGATCACCTCCTATTTCGGCAATTCGCCGCTGGGCATGACCCCCGGCGCGCCGGCCGAGGGGCTGGTGCGGGCGCTCTTGGCGCCCTTTGCCGACAGCCTGCCGCCCGGCGCGCTGGAGGGCTATGCGCTGCCGGTGACCGAGGGCCGCCGGGGCGCGCGGCGCAACCTGCGCGCCGCCGCCGACCTGCTGGCCGAGGCCGGATGGGAGCCCGATGCGCGCGGGCTGTTGCGCAATGCCGAAGGGCAGGGGCTCGAGTTCGAGATCCTGCTGCGTCACGGTGCGGCCGAGGTTCAGGCCATCGCCAGCGCCTGGGCCGAGACACTGGCGGCGCTGGGCATCAGGGCGCGGATCGTGGCGATCGATTCGGCGCAATATGTCGAGCGCAGCTATGCCTATGATTTCGACGTGACCCATTTCACCCGGCTGATGTCGCTGAGCCCGGGCAACGAACAGCGGCTTTACTGGGGGGCGGAGGGGGTGGCGGCGCCCGGCACGCGCAACCTGGCCGGGGTGAATTCCCCGGCGGTGGAGGCGATGATCGACACGCTGCTGGAGACCGAGGAGGCCGAGGTCTTTACCGCCGCCGTGCGGGCGCTGGACCGGGCGCTGATGGCGGGGCGCTATGCGGTGCCGCTGTGGTTCTCGCCCATGTCGCGGCTGGCGGTGGCGGCGCATCTGCACCACCCCGAAAGGTTGCCGCTTTATGGCGACTGGACCGGGTTTCTGCCCGAGGTGTGGTGGGCGGAATAGGGACGGGGCGCCGGGTGACGGGGCGCCGGGTGACGGGGCAGGGGGGCGCTGCCCCCCTCGCCGCTGACGCGGCTCACCCCCCGGGATATTTCTGGAGCAAAGAGGAGGCGGGTCAGAGCGCCAGGTCGGCGGCGGTGAGGCGGGCGAGAATCAGCTCGGCCTGTTCGCCGGGGGGTGAGAGGGCGCTGCGGTCTTCGCCGGGGTAGAAGCGGGCACGGCTGGCGGTAGGCATGGGTGCCGGGGTCTCGATAAAGACGCGCGGCGAGCGAGCCGGGCCGAGGGCGGCGGCTTCGGATGCCCAGGCGCGGGCCAGCGCGATCTGGCCGGTCTTGGCCGCGGCCCAGGCGCCGTGGAACTTGCGCGGCGCGCCGGTGGCGTCGCGGCTGCTTTCGTCATCGAGGAAGAGCGCCGCGCCGAGGCGGGCGCGCAGCAGGGGCTCGATCATCGGGATCAGGATGCCGGTGGCGCGCAGGGTGGTGGTCAGCGCGCGGTCCCAGTCTTTATGCGCGATATGGCCGGCGGGCGACAGGGGCGGCGCGTGCACCGCCGCATGCACCCAGAGATCCAGCCCGCCCCAGCGGTCATGGATGGACCGGCAGAGATGGCGCATGGCGTCGTCCTGGGTGATGTCCAGGGGCGCCAGCGTGGCGGGCGGGCCGCCGGCGGCGCGGATGCGGTCGTCGAGTTCTTCCAGCGCGCCGGTGGTGCGGGCCACCGCCACGACCTGCCAGCCGCGCCCGCCAAGCGCCTGTGCCAGCGCCGCGCCCAGCCCGCGCGAGGCGCCGGTAACAAGCGCGATCTTCGGTGCCGGCCCGGAAGCCGCGCCCGATTCGGAAGAGGGGTCTGGGTTCGCCATGGCGCGCTTCCTGCCAGCCGCTTTCGGCCCCTGCAAGGGCCATCGGCCAGCCGTGTCCCGGGGCCGCCGCGGCGACGCTGCGGTGTCGCCTGAAAGCGACAGCTGCCGCAGACATGCGGCGCAAGTTTCAGGAACGGCTTGTAAGCGCATGACTTGAAGCCTAATTCCACGACACCGCCTCGATCAAGGCACGCCTCTCAACCGGAGCTTCCATGCGTTTTTCGTTTTCCCGCCTCGGCGGCGCGCTGTGCGCGCTGATGATCCCTGTTGCCAGCCCGACAGCGCCCTTATTCGCGCAGGAGCTCGATCCGCGCCGCGATGTGGTTGCGCTGGGCGTTGTCAACGGCGGCGCGGCCGAGCTTTACCTGCGCCGGGTGGAACGGCCTTTCGCCGGTGCTTTGCAGCCGGTCTACGGCCTGTCTGTCACCACCCGGGGCCAGGCCTGGATCGGCGGCGGGCTGGCCTATGGGCTGGAACTGGCGCTGGGCGGGGTGTTCCTGCGCGCCAGCTTCATGCCGGGGCTTCAGGCGCGCGGCCGGGGGCGTGACCTGGGCGGGCCGGTGGCGTTTCGCAGCGGGCTGGAACTGGGCGTGCCGCTGGGCCGGGGCGAGGTGACGCTGGGCATCGACCACCGCTCGAACGCCGGTATTCATTCGCGCAACCCGGGGCTGAACAGCCTCTATCTGTCCTACACGCTGCGCCGTTACTGACCGGCTATTGCGCCAGCATCCGCCCCACCATCTCGGCCATGTCGCCGCTGAGCCGGTCATGGCCCGCGATGCGTTCCAGTGCCGCGCGGGCGTGGCCGCGGCGGGTGGCATCGTAGCGCCGCCAGCTGTCGAAGGCCGCGGACTGACGCGCCGCCGCCTGCGGGTTGCGGCCATCGAGCCGGATCAGCCAGTCGGCCAGCAGCGCATAGCCCGTCCCGTCTTCGCGGTGAAAACCCGCGTGATTGGCCGCCAGCCCGCCGATCAGGGCGCGGAAGCGGTTGGGGTTGGTCCAGTCGAAATCATCCCGCGCAGCCAGGCGGGCCACGGTTTCGGGCGCCTGATCGGGCGGGGCGAGGCTGGCCTGCAGCGCGAACCACTTGTCCAGCACCAGCCGGTCATGGCGCCAGCGGCTGTGGAACGCGGCCAGCGCGCCCTCGCCGCGTCCGGCTTCGATCAGGCAGGCCAGGGCGCCCTGTGCCTCGGTCATGTTGTCGGCGCGGGCGAAGACCTCTGACGCCGTGGCACCCCTGTCCAGCAGGCTGACCAGCGCCAGCGCCGCCAGCCGCAGCGCCCGCCGCCCGGCCGAGGCCGCATCGGGGCTGTAGGGCGCCGAGGGGGCCAGCGACGAGATCAGCCCCCGCAGCGCCGCCTCATGCCGGTCGGCCAGCGCGCGCTTCAGCCCGGCGCGCGCGCTGTGGATGGCATCGGGGTCCGGCACATGGTCATGGCCGGCCAGATGCGCGGCCAGCGTCTCGTCATCGGGCAGGCGCAGCATCAGCGCGCGATAGGCGGGGTCCAGGCTTTCATCACCCAGCACTGGCGCAAGCGCGTCCAGAAATCCAGGGTCCGGCGGGGCGTCCTGCAGGATCATCGCGCGCGCGGCGGCCAGCGCCAGTTGCCGGCCGGCCTCCCACCGCGCATAGGGGGCGGTGTCATGGGCCAGCAGATGCGCCAGCGCGCCGGGCTGCGGTTGATGGCGCAGCCGCACCGGCGCCGAGAAGCCGCGCAGGAGCGAGGGCACGGGCCGCGCCGCCAGCCCCTCGAAGCGCAGCGAGATCTCTTCTCGGTCCAGCCCCAGCACCTGCGTCGGCGCCACCTCGCGCCCGTCGGCGCCGATCAGCCCCATGGCGATGGGGATCAGCATGGGCCTTTTTTCCGGCTGGCCGGGCGTGGGCGGCACGCTCTGGCGGAAGGTCAG
>SKNG01000168.1 GCA_007120685.1 Paracoccaceae bacterium
GCACGGCCTCGGCCGCCAGTTCCTTGCCGGTGCCGCTTTCGCCGGTGATGAAGACCGTCGCCATCGACCGCGCCACCGAGCGGATCTTGGCATAGACCGCCTGCATCGCCGGCGAGGAACCGATGAAAGGCGCCATCATCTGCGCGGGCGCCACCTTGTCCCGTGCCGCAGGCGCGGCGCGGTGGCTGAGCGCGATGCGGGCGTTTTCCACCGCCGCCAGCAAGCGCGCCTCGTCGAAGGGCTTGACCAGAAACTCATGCGCCCCGGCGCGCATCATTTCAACCGCCTTGTTGATCGAGCCATTGGCGGTGATGACGATGACCCGCGTCTGCGGCTGATCGGCCAGCATTTCCTGCATCACCTCCAGCCCGGTGCCATCGGGCAGGATCAGATCCAGAAGCACGACGCGGGGGGAAAGGCGCGCGAAGGCCGCCCGGCCGGCGTCGGCGGTGCCGCAGACCTCGACCTTGTTGCCCTGGCGGCGCAATTGCGAGGCATAGAGCATCTGCAGCGAGGGCGTGTCCTCGACCAGCAGGATCGGCTCGGCTATTTCGGTCTGCTGCTGCGTCATGCAGGCCCGGCAAGCGTTGCTTCGCGTGACAAGAACAGCCGCAATTCCGCGATCCCCGCGCAGAGCAGGTCGTTCAACCCGCCCGGATCCTCGCCGTTTTCCACAAGACGCTGAAAAAGCGCTCCCAGATCGGCCAGCGCTGTCGCGCCAATGGTCGCGGCCAGGCCCTTCAACTCGTGCGCGACGATCGCTTGGCGCTCGGCCCCGGAACCGCGCAGGCCGGCTTCCAGCCTTGCCAGATCGGCGATGATCTGTGCCAGAAGATCGGCGCGCAGATCCGCGCCACCTGCAGAGAGCACGCGCTCCAGAACGGCGCAATCGATCGCCGGCACTTTCCGCGCCGATGTCCCCGCATCCGAAAACTCTTCACTCATCCGTCACCACCGATTGCCCGACCAGCATGGGACGATACACGCAATGGATGAACGCCCCTATATCCTGATACAAGCTCTTAAGCACTCTAAACCACGCTGTGTAAAGCACATGTTAAGTAATGATGCACGCCCAGCGTGCGCCGGCCATCCCTTCCGGCCAGCGCCCCGGGACGCTGGCCGGAAGGGAAAAGCTATGCCGAGGGATAGCCGATGCTGCGCAGCGCCTGTGCGATCTCGTCCAGGATCGCCGGATCGTCGATGGTGGCGGGGACGGTGACATCCTCGCCATCGGCGATCTTGACCATGGTGGCGCGCAGGATCTTGCCGGAACGGGTCTTGGGCAACCGGTCCACCACCACCGCCAGCCTGAAGGCCGCGACCGGACCGATCTTTTCACGCACCAGCGCCACGGCTTCCCGGACGACCTCGCCATGATCACGTGCCACACCCTTGTTCAGGCACAAAAAGCCCAGCGGCAACTGGCCCTTCAACGCGTCGGCGACGCCGATCACCGCGCATTCGCCGACATCGGGGTGGCTGGCCAGCACCTCTTCCATGCCGCCGGTCGACAGCCTGTGCCCGGCAACATTGATCACGTCATCGGTGCGCGCCATGATGTAGAGATAGCCATCCTCGTCGATATAGCCGGCGTCGCCCGTCTCGTAATACCCGGGGAAGGCGGCGAGGTAGGATTTGACGAAGCGTTCCTCGGCCTGCCACAGGTTCGGCAGCGTGCCCGGCGGCAGCGGCAGGCGGATGGCGATGGCGCCCAGTTCGCCCGGCGCGACGGGATGGCCGCCCTCGTCCAGCACCCGCACATCATAGCCCGGCATGGGCACCGAGGGGCTGCCGATCTTTACCGGCAGCGCCTCATACCCCTGCGGGTTGCCGCAGATCGGCCAGCCCGTTTCCGTTTGCCACCAGTGATCGACCACCGGCACCTGCAGCTTTTCCTGCGCCCAGATCACCGTATCGGGGTCTGCGCGTTCGCCCGCCAGATAGAGGGCACGCAGGCTTGAGGTGTCATATTGCGCCACCATCTCGCCCGCCGGATCCTCGCGCTTGATGGCGCGGAAGGCGGTGGGCGCGGTGAAAAAGCTGACCACGCCGTATTCCTGGATGATCCGCCAGAAGGTGCCGGCATCGGGCGTGCCCACGGGCTTGCCTTCGAAAACCACGGTGGTCGCACCATGCAGAAGCGGCGCATAGACGATATAGCTGTGACCGACCACCCAGCCGACGTCTGAGGCGGTCCAGAACACCTCTCCCGGATTGACGTTGTAGTGGTTCTTCATCGTCCAGGCCAGCGCGACCAGATAGCCGGCGGTGGCGCGGATTACCCCCTTCGGCTGGCCTGTGGTGCCCGAGGTGTAGAGGATATAGAGCGGGTGATCGCCATCCACCGGCACGCAATCGGCGGGTTCAACGCCCACCTGGCATTCGTGCCAGTCCAGATCGCGGCCCTCGATCAGTTGCGCGACTTCCTGTTCGCGCTGAAAGATTACGCAGAATTCGGGCTTGTGCGTGGCCATCTCGATGGCGCCGTCCAATAGCGGCTTGTAATGCACCACGCGGCCCGGCTCGATCCCGCAGGAAGCGGCGATGATGGCGCGGGGTTTGGCGTCGTCGATCCGCGTGGCCAGTTCGCGTGCAGCAAAGCCCCCGAAGACCACCGAATGAATGGCGCCCAGCCGCGCGCAGGCCAGCATCGCTTCCAGCGCCTGGGGGATCATCGGCATGTAGATCACCACCCGGTCGCCCTTCTGCACGCCGCGCGCCTTCAGGGCACCGGCCAGCGACGCCACACGGTCGCGCAACTCGCGATAGGTGTAGGTCTGCTTGGCATCGGTGACGGGGCTGTCGTAGATCAGCGCGGTCTGGTCGGCGCGCCCGCCTTCCACATGGCGGTCCAGCGCGTTCCAGCAGGCGTTCAGCCTGGCGTCCCTGAACCACTCGTAGATGGGCGCGCGCTGGTCGAACAGGGCACGGGTGGGCGGCTGCACCCAGTCGATGGCCTGCGCCTGCTCCAGCCAGAAACCGTCCGGGTCCTCGATCGAGCGGCGGTGCAGATCGGCGTAACGCATGGTTTTCTCCTCGATGCATCCTATCCCCGCCGCCCTGTTACGCCACGGCATGATTGGGGTGCAACGCTGTTTGCGACAGACAAACGCGGCCTGCGGGCGGGAAAGGCGCGTCGACGCGCCTTTGCGTCCCCAAACCACCGTCGCGCATCACCGCACAGTCCGCAGGCGCGCGGCGAAACCCGCGTCGACGCGGGTTCTCACCCCATTGACCGTCCGCCCTTTCCGCCGCATATCCGCCCCCATGACCGAGCTTTCGCGCATCCGCAACTTCTCCATCGTGGCGCATATCGACCACGGCAAATCCACCCTTGCCGACCGGCTGATCCAGCTGACCGGCACCGTGGCCGAACGCGACATGAAAGCGCAACTGCTGGACGCGATGGATATCGAGCGTGAGCGCGGCATCACCATCAAGGCCAACACCGTGCGCATCGAATACCCCGCGAAGGACGGCCAGACCTATGTGCTGAACCTGATCGACACGCCGGGGCATGTTGATTTCGCCTATGAGGTCTCGCGTTCCATGCGCGCGGTCGAGGGCTCGCTGCTGGTGGTGGATGCGTCGCAGGGGGTGGAAGCGCAGACCCTGGCCAATGTCTATCAGGCCATCGACGCCGACCACGAGATCGTGCCGGTGCTGAACAAGATCGACCTGCCCGCGGCCGAGCCCGAGCGGGTGAAGGAGCAGATCGAGGATGTGATCGGCCTTGATGCCTCCGACGCCATCCCCATCTCGGCCAAGTCCGGCCTGGGCATCCCCGAGGTGCTGGAGGCCATCGTCACCCGCCTGCCCGCGCCCAAGGGCACCCGCGATGCGCCCCTGAAGGCCATGCTGGTCGACAGCTGGTACGACCCCTATCTGGGCGTCGTCGTGCTGATCCGCGTCATGGACGGGGTGATCCGCAAGGGCGACAAGATCAAGATGATGCAGACCGGCGCCGCCTACGGGGTGGACAAGCTGGCGGTGCTGAAACCCGCGATGGTCGATATCGCCGAACTGGGACCGGGCGAGATCGGGGTCTTCACCGCCTCGATCAAGCAGGTGCGCGACACCCGCGTCGGCGACACCATCACGCATGAGAAGAAACCCTGCGCCGCCCCCCTGCCCGGCTTCAAACCCGCGC
>SKNG01000052.1 GCA_007120685.1 Paracoccaceae bacterium
CGCTGGCGGCGCGGCATGACCGGCGAGCCCTTTGTCGATGCCGGCATGCGCGAGATGTATGTCACCGGCACCATGCACAACCGCGCCCGGATGATCGTCGGCAGCTATCTGACCAAGCATCTGCTGACCCATTGGCAGGTAGGGCTGAAATGGTTCGAGGATTGTCTGATCGACTGGGACCCGGCCTCGAACGCGATGGGCTGGCAATGGGTGGCGGGCTCCGGCCCCGATGCCGCGCCCTATTTCCGCATCTTCAACCCCGCCAGCCAGGCCGAGAAATTCGACAAGGGCGCGCGGTATCGCGAGCGTTTCATCGCCGAACTGGCCCGAGAGGCCGGCAAGAAGCCCGGCCGCGAGGCGATGGATTTCTTCGAAGCCGCCCCCCGCGCCTGGGAACTGGACCCGGAAGCGCCCTATCCTGAGCCAATGATCGACCTGGCAGAGGGGCGGCAGCGGGCGCTGGCGGCCTATGAGAAACGCCCGAAATCCTGATGGCGGCTGTGGCGCGGCGGCAACGGGCGCGGTCTTTCGCCCTTGCCAAGCCCCGGCCGGGCGATACTGTTGCGAAAAGCGAAGGACAGCGAAGAGGGTTTGATGTCCGTTCTGACCAGCACCGAGGGCCAGAAAGACCTGCCCCGCTATTTCGCCCCGGCCTTTGCCCAGGCACATCGGCTACAGCATGGGCGTCTGGATGTCATCCTGCCCGATGGGCGGCACTTCCGGGCCGAGGGGCCGAAACCCGGGCCGGTCGCCGAGATCACCATCCACAATCCGGACGTCTTCGCGCGTCTGATCCGCGAGGGGGACATGGGCTTTTCCGAGTCCTATATGGATGGATGGTGGTCAACCCCTGACCTGCAGGCGTTCATGGACCTGCTGCACAGCGACAACCCGGCCATGCTGGACGAATTCCCGGCGATGAAGCTGGTGCGCGCCTGGGAACGCCTGCGCCACTGGCTGCGGTCGAACACGAAGGCGCAGGCAAAGCGCAACATCGCCCATCATTATGATCTGGGCAATGACTTCTACGCGCTTTGGCTGGATGACAGCATGACCTATTCCTCGGCCCTGTTCCGCACCGGGCAGGAAAGCCTGGAGCGCGCGCAGGAGCAGAAATACGCTGCCCTTGTCGATGCGCTGGGCGTGAAGCCCGGCGATCATGTGCTGGAAATCGGCTGCGGCTGGGGCGGTTTTGCCGAATACGCCGCCGGCCGGCGGGGGTTGCGGGTCACCGCGCTGACCATCAGCCAGGCCCAGCACGATTACGCCGTGGCACGCATGGCGCGCGCGGGGCTGGCCGACCGGGTGGAGATCCGCCTGCAGGACTACCGCGACGAGACCGGGCGCTATGACGGCATCGCCTCGATCGAGATGTTCGAGGCGGTGGGCGAGAAATACTGGCCGGCCTATTTCACCACCCTGCGCGAGCGGCTGAAGGCGGGCGCGCAGGCCGTGGTGCAGGTCATCACCGTGCCCGATGCGCGGTTCGAGAGCTATCGCAACAATGTCGATTTCATCCAGAAATACATCTTCCCGGGCGGCATGCTGATCTCGCCCGGCCGCTTCCGGCAGGAGGCCGGGCAGGTCGGGCTGGATGTGCCCGGCACCATCGAATTCGGCGACAGTTACAGCCAGACCCTGCGCCGCTGGCACGACAGCTTTCTGGCCCAATGGGGCCGTATCAACGAAATGGGCTATGACGAGCGCTTCCGCCGGATGTGGGAGTTCTACCTGACCTCTTGCGCGGCGGCCTTCCGGACGGGTATCTGTGACGTTACCCAGATCACCCTGCGCCGACCGGCCTGATCCGGCGGCGCGGCCCTGCATACGGCGGCAGCATGTTTACCCTGATCCGGCCGTTTTCGGCTCTTGCCCTGGCCATCCTGGCCGCTCTTGCCGCCCCGGCCTACTGGCCGCTCTACCGGCCGGAATGGCCAATGCCGAACAGCTTCACCGTCACGCTGGCACTGTGCGGGGTGGCGGTGGGCTGGGCCTTCCTTGGCGCGCGCATCGACCGGCGGGCCTGGATGACGGTCTTCGTGACGCTGCAGGCGGTGGTGATGACGGCGCTGCTGGCGGTGTTGGTCTTCGGTATTCGCGAGGTGTTCGTGCGGGGCTACGCGCGCCGGTTCCGTGAGCCGATGGAGGCGTTCAACGGTTTCTTCGAGATCGCCGGCGGCTGGCTCCGGCTGGCGCTTGAGCGCGATTTTCTGATGTTTCTGGCCGTTGGCGGCTTGGTGGTGGCGGTGGTGTTGCACATCCTGTTCTGGCTGATGGAACGCCGGCGGCTGAGGCGCTGAGCGGAACCCTGGCGTGAGCACTGCACCGCTGTTCCTGTTCGGCACGCTGTGCCATGCGCCGCTCATGGCGGCGGTGGCCGGCCCCGGTGCGGCCGCGCAGTCGCCGGCGCTGGCGACGGGCTGGCGGGCAGTCCGGGCAGAGGGCGGACTGCACCCGGCCGCCGGGCTGCTGGCCGATCCGGCAGGCAGCGTGCAGGGGCTGCTGTGCGAACCGTCGAAAGCCGCGCGCGCGGGGATCATGGCCTGGGCCGGGGCGTTGGGCCTGCGGGCGCGCCCGGTGGCGGCGCAGACGGCGGCCGGCGAAACCGTGGCGGCGGCTGCGCTGTTGCCGGAAACGCAGGGGCAGGCCGAGGCAAAGGACTGGGCGCTGCCAGACTGGGCCGAAAGCCATGGGGCGCTGGCCGTGGCGGCGGTGCCCGAACTGATGGCGTTGGCAGAGGCGATGCCGCCTGCCGCGCTGGCCCGCCGGTTGCCCACCCTGGCGCTGCGCGTGGCCAGCCGGCTGCGCGCGCAGGCGCAGCCGGCGCCGGCCAGCCTGCGCCGGCAGCCCGCGCCCGATGACCTGGTTATCGCGGCGCTTGCCCGCCCCTATGCCGATTTCTTTGCGGTCGAGGAGGCTGATCTGCGCTTTCGCCGCTTCGACGGCCGGTTGTCGCCGCAGGTCCGGCGGGCAGGTTTCGTGATGGCCGATGCGGTGACCGTACTGCCCTATGACCCGCGCCGGGACCGGGTGCTGGTGGTCGAGCAGTTCCGCTTCGGCCCCCTGGTGCGCGGCGATGCCAACCCCTGGTCGCTGGAGCCCATCGCCGGCCGGATCGACACCGCCGAGACCCCGGAACAGACCGTGCGGCGCGAAACGCAGGAAGAAGCCGGGCTGAAGCTGGGCGCGCTGCATCCGGTGGGACGCTACTATCCCAGCCCCGGCGCGGTCAGCGAATACATCTGGTCCTATGTCGGCATGGCCGATCTGGATGACGATGCCGGCGGGATCGGTGGGCTGGCCAGCGAGACAGAGGATATCCGCTCCCATGTCATCGGCTTTGACAGGCTGATGGCGCTGCTGGCCAGCGGCGAGGCAGAGAACGGGCCGCTGATCCTGTCGGCGCTGTGGCTGGCGGCCAACCGCGACCGGCTGCGCACCTGACCCCTGCGCGCCGACGGTTTCCGGGGGTATCTGGCCAAAGCCGGCGCGCGCCGCTAGGTTCCCGCCAGACGTGTCTGCCCCCCGGGGCCGGCCCATGATTCATCAGGAGTTCCCGCATGACCCTTGCGCCCATCGACTTCGCCACCCCTGACACCGAGGCCCTGAAGGCTTTCACCGGCTGCGTGGTGGCCTTTGCCGATACCGCCCCGGATACTGCCGCCCGGTCGCTGGATCGGCTGACCAGGGGGGCGGTGAAGCGGGCGCTGGCCTCTGACGCCTGGGAGAAGCTGAAACCCGGCGAGGGGCTGCATCTGGCCTTTCCCGCCGGCCTGCAGGCCGAGGCGCTGCAGCTGATCCGCCTGCCCAGACGCGCCAGGCCCGAAGACCTGCGCAAGGCCGGCGCGCTGATCGGTGCGCGGCTGTCATCGAATGGCGCGCTGTTGCTGGCCGGCGCGCTGCGCAAGCCGTCGCCGCTGGTCGAGGGTCTGGCGATGCGCGCCTATCGCTACGCCGTGAAGGCCGAGGCGCCAAAGCCCCATGGCACTGTCACTATCGCCTGCGTCGACCCCGAGGCCACGCGCGCGGCCTGCGCCGAGGCGCTGAGCCTGGCCGAGGCGGTGCATTTCACCCGCGATCTGGTCAACGAGCCCGCCAATATCCTGACCACCACCGAATTCGCCACCCGGCTGGAGGCGATGCGCGAGATGGGCCTGGATGTCGAGGTGCTGGACGAGGCCGCGATGGAACGTCTGGGCATGCGCGCGCTGCTGGCCGTGGGGCAGGGCTCGGAAAGCCCGTCGAAGACCGTGGTGATGCGCTGGCACGGCAATGGCGACGCGCCGCCGCTGGCGCTGGTCGGCAAGGGCGTGGTGTTCGACACCGGCGGGATTTCCATCAAGCCCGCCGCCGGCATGGAAGAGATGGTGATGGACATGGGCGGCGCCGGCGTTGTGGCCGGCACCATGCGGGCGCTGGCGGCGCGGAAAGCGCCGGCGAATGTCGTCGGGCTGGTCGGGCTGGTGGAAAACATGCCCGACGGGCGCGCGCAGCGGCCGGGCGATGTGGTGCGTTCCATGAAGGGCGACACGATCGAGGTGATCAACACCGATGCCGAGGGGCGGCTCGTGCTGGCCGATGTGCTGTGGTACGCGCAGGAGACCTTCCAGCCTGCGGCGGTGATCGACCTGGCCACGCTGACCGGCGCCATCATCATCGCGCTGGGCAACGAGAATGCTGGTGTCTTCGCCAATGACGACGCGCTGGCCGATGCCTTCCTGAAGGCAGCGGTTGAGGTCGGCGAGGGCGCCTGGCGCATGCCGCTGGGCGACGCCTATGACAAGCAGATCAAGTCCCGCGTGGCCGACATGAAGAACGTCGGCGGCCGCGCGGCCGGGTCGGTGACGGCGGCGCAGTTCCTGGCCCGCTTCATCAAGGAGGGCACGCCCTGGATGCATCTGGACATTGCCGGCGTGACCATGCTGTCGAAGGACAGCGCCTTCGCGCCGAAGGGCGCCACCGGCTGGGGCGTCCGGGCGCTGGATGCGCTGGTGCGGGCGCGGTTCGAAGGCTGAGGCAGGCCGCGCCATGGCCGTTGCGCGCTTCTACCACCTGACGCAGGACGCGCCGGAGGGGTTGCTGCCGCTCTTGATCGGCAAGGCGCAGGAGATCGGCTTGACCGTGGCGCTGCGCGGGGTCGCTGAGGCGCGAATGGCGGCGCTGGATCAGACGCTCTGGCGGCTGGAGGGCTTTCTGCCGCACGGTCTGGCCGGCGGGCCGCATGATGCCGACCAGCCGGTGCTGCTGGTCTGGGACGCGCGGCCCGCGCCGGACCTGCCCAACCGCCCCGGTTGCCTGATCGCGCTGGATGGCGCCCCGGTCGAGGCGGGTGAGGCGCAGGCGCTGGAACGGCTGTGCATCGTCTTCGACGGCAACGACCCGGCGGCGGTGCAGGCGGCGCGGGACCAGTGGCGGGCGCTCACGGGCGCCGGGGTGGCGGCCGAATACTGGCGGCGCGAGGGGCCGCGCTGGGCCTGCGCCGCGCGGCATCCTGCCACGGCCGAGAGCTGATACGGTGTCCGCGTCAGGACCAGAGGCACCGGCGGAAAACGGGCCTTCGAAGGCCCGTGCGACGCGCGTTCGAACGCGCGTTTTTCGGCAGAATCAGGGCGCGCAGGCCGGGCAGAAGGGGGTTGCCGGCAACAGGTCCAGCCGCGCCTCGGGGATGCGCGCGCCGCATTTGGTGCAGAACCCGTATTCGCCCGCGTCCATCCGCTCCAGCGCCGCCTGGATCATGCGGATCTCGTGCAGGCCTTCCTCGCCCAGCGCCGTCATCGCCTCGTCCTGCTCGCGTTCGGTCGCCATCTCTTCCCAGTCCTTCGACTGGTGCGACTGCAGCTCATCCTCGATCCCGTGCAACCGCTCGTCCAGCTCCTTCAGCCGGAACAGCATCTGCGCGCGGTGACGTTCGATCACTTCGGGGGCCAGATCTTCCATGTCTTTCTCCTGCATGTTTTCTCTACCCTAGCCGCGCCCTCGCCAGGTTGTGAATGATTCAGGTCAAGAAAACGCATTCAAAACTTGCAATATGATTTTTGATCGTTATATTCCCCTCAAGCAACAGGAATGGAGCGAGACATGAAACCCGAAGTTTACGCCTTCTTCGACGAAGCCACCTTCACCGTCACCTATGTGGTGCGCGACCCCAATTCCTCGAAAGCCGCCATCGTCGATTCGGTGCTGGATTTCGACTATGCCTCTGGGCGCACCGACACCCGTTCGGCCGATGCCGTGATCGCCTTCGTGCAGGACAAGGGGTTCGAGGTCGAATGGCTGCTGGAAACCCATGTCCATGCAGACCACCTGTCCGCCGCGCCCTATATCCAGGAAAAACTGGGCGGCAAGATCGCCATCGGCGAGAATATCCGCATCGTTCAGGACACTTTCGGCAAGGTGTTCAACGAGGGGACCGAGTTCCAGCGTGACGGCAGCCAGTTCGACGCGCTGTTCAAGGAGGGTGACAGCTTCCATATCGGCCAGATGCGCGGCGACGTGATGCACACGCCGGGCCACACGCCGGCTTGCCTGACCTATGTGATCGGCGATGCGGCCTTTGTGGGCGACACGCTGTTCATGCCGGATTTCGGCACCGCGCGCTGCGACTTCCCCGGCGGCTCGGCCGATGTGATGTGGGAGTCGATTCAGAAGATCATGTCGTTGCCTGACGACACCCGCATCTTCGTCGGCCATGACTACAAGGCCGAGGGCCGCGACACCTATGCCTGGGAAACCACGGTGGGCGAACAGAAGCGGCTGAACAAGCATGTCGGCGAGGGCAAGTCGAAGGACGATTTCGTCCGCGCCCGCACCGAGCGTGATGCGCAACTGGCCATGCCGCGGCTGATCATCCCCTCGCTGCAGGTCAACATGCGCGCAGGCCAGATGCCGCAGCCGGAAGACAACGGCCAGGTCTATCTGAAGGTGCCGGTGAACGGTCTCTGACCGGGCTGCAACCAACCGACGATCAATGCCCTGAACGGCGGGCATGGCGCAAACAGCCATGCCCGACCGGATGAGGTTAACAGCAACGGGAAATGAAGATGATTGAGACGGACTGGATATGGGGCCTGGTCGGCGGGCTGATGATCGGCTCGGCGGCGGCGATGTTCTTGCTTTTCAACGGGCGGATCATGGGCGCCTCGGGCATCGTCGGCGGGCTGGTGGACCGCTCTGGCTGGGGCAACTGGCCGGAAAGACTGGCCTTTGTCGCCGGGCTGATCGCGGTGCCGGCGCTGATGCTGCCGCTATACGCGGTGCCGGTCAGCACCAACATCACCGAGAACCTGGCCATCGTGGTAGCGGCGGGGCTCTTGGTCGGCATCGGCTCGCGCATCGCCAATGGCTGCACCTCGGGCCACGGGGTCTGCGGGATTTCGCGCTTTTCGCTGCGGGGCATTGGTGCCACGGTCTTCTATCTGCTTGCCGGCGGCATCGGGGTGATCTTGTTCCGCCATCTGCTGGGGGTGATCTGACATGGCACGCGCAATTCTTGCCTTTATTGCCGGCGGCCTGTTCGGCGCGGGGCTGCTGGTTTCCGGCATGACCGACACCACCAAGGTGCAGGGCTGGCTGGATGTCTTCGGCGACTGGGACCCGACGCTGGCCTTCGTGCTGGGGGGAGCGATCATCCCCATGGCGATCGCCTGGAACGTGGCGGCGCGGCGCGCGCGACCGGCGCTGGGCGGCAGCTTCCCCGGCAAGCCGGGGTCGGAAATCGACCGCAACCTTGTTGTCGGTTCGGTGCTGTTCGGCATGGGCTGGGGGCTGGCGGGTCTGTGCCCGGGGCCGGCGGTGGCCTCGATCAGCTGGGGCGGCATCGGCGGGCTGGTGTTCCTTGCCGCGATGATTGCCGGTATGCTGCTGGCGCCGGCCCTGCGCCAGCGCATGGAAACCATGGCCGTGGCGCTGCGATAGGCAGCGCCCGCGCCCCCGTTACAGGTGATTGAGGAAGTCATGAGCATGGAAATCCGCCCCCTGGACGACGCCTATGCGGTCAGCCCGCAGATCATGCCGGAAGACATCCCGGCCATCGCCGCGGCGGGCTATACCACCGTCGTCGACAACCGCCCCGATGCCGAGATCCCGCCGGAACTGCATGCCGAGGCGCTGCGCCCGGCGCTGGAGGCGGCGGGGATCTCGCTGGTGGTCAACCCGGTGGTCGGCGGCGCGCTGACCATGGAGAATGTCGAGGCTCAGCGCGCGGCCATCGACGGGGCTGCCGGTAACGGGGCAGGGGGCAAGGTGCTGGCCTATTGCGCCTCTGGCAACCGGTCGTCCATCGTCTGGGCCTTAGCGCTGGCCGGGCGGCGGCCAACGGAAGAGCTGGTGGCGGCCGGGGCGCAATACGGCTATCAGGTGCCGCAGTTCCGCGAGCTGATCGACAAGCTAGCCAACAAGGGCTGACGCCGGGTCGGAGCGTGGGAAGGCGCGTCGACGCGCCTTTTGCCGCCGCGGCGCTGCGCGCTGGCGACGTTGGCGCCACCCCGACGGCGGGACCGGGGAAAACGGCCCTTCGAAGGGCCGTTCCGATCTGCCGTTGCGACTGGCCAAGGGCGCACCGCCGGGCTAAGTCAGCAGGACGAACAGCCAAGGACGCCCCCTCATGCGATCCCCAGCCAGCGGGCCGCCGCCAGCGCCCGACCCCGCCAATCCGACCGAGGCCAGCGGCTGGGCCACCATCGCCAAGGTGGCCCCCTATCTGTGGCCCGAGGGGGAGACGGGGCTGCGCATCCGCGTCGTACTGGCGTTGATCTTCCTGCTGGCGGCCAAGCTGGTCGCCGTGGGCACGCCCCTGATCTACAAGGCTGCGGTGGATGCCCTGGTCCCGTCCGAGGCAGGCACCGGCTGGCTGGTCGCCGTGGGCGCGGTGGGGCTGACCGTGGCCTATGGCATGGCGCGGCTGCTCAGCGTGTGCTTCCAGCAGTTGCGCGATGCCGTCTTTGCCCGCGTCGCCCAGCGCGCGCTGCGCCGGCTGGCACTGGAGACCTTCACCCACATCCACCGCCTGAGCCTGCGCTTTCACCTGACGCGCAAGACCGGAGGCCTGAGCCGGATCATCGAGCGCGGGGTGAAGGGCGTCGAGTTCCTGCTGCGCTTCCTTCTGTTCAACATCGTGCCGCTGATCCTGGAATTACTGCTGATCGCGGCGATCTTCGTCTTTCTGTTCGATGCCCGCTATGTGGCCACCATCGCCGCGACCATCGCGCTTTATGTCTGGTTCACCTTCAAGGTCACCGAATGGCGCGTGAAGATCCGCCGGGTGATGAACGAGCAGGACACCGACGCCAACCAGAAGGCCATCGACAGCCTGCTGAACTTCGAGACCGTCAAGTATTTCAACGCCGAAGCGCGCGAGGCCCGCCGCTATGACCGCGCCATGGAACAATACGAGGCGGCGGCGGTGAAGACAGCAACCTCGCTGGCCTTTCTTAATACCGGCCAGTCGGCAATCATCACCGCGGGGCTGGTGGTGGTGATGGTGCTGGCCGCCATTGGGGTGGAACAGGGCGTGCTGACGGTGGGCGATTTCGTCATGGTCAACGCCTATATGATCCAGATCACCATGCCGCTGAACTTCCTGGGCACGGTCTACCGGGAAATCCGGCAGGCGCTGGTCGATATGGGGCAGATGTTCGGCCTCTTGGAATACCCGCCGGATGTGGTGGAAAAACCCGGCGCGCCGCCGCTGCTCCTGTCCGGGGGCGCGGTGCGGCTGCAGGATGTGCGGTTTCATTACGACCCGGCGCGGCCGATTCTGAAGGGGATCACGCTGGATGTGCCGGCGGGATCGACGGTGGCACTGGTGGGGGCGTCCGGTTCCGGAAAGTCCACCATCGGGCGACTTTTGTTCCGGTTCTACGATGTCTCGGCCGGGCGGCTGATGATCGACGGGCAGGATATCCGCGGTGTGACGCTGGACAGCCTGCACGCGGCCGTCGGCGTGGTGCCGCAGGATACGGTGCTGTTCAACGACACGGTGTTCTACAATATCGCCTATGGCCGCGACGGGGCGAGCCGCGCGCAGGTCGAGGCCGCGGCGAAGGCGGCGCGCATTCATGATTTCATCCGGTCGCTGCCCGAAGGCTATGACACCCAGGTGGGCGAGCGAGGGCTGAAGCTTTCCGGCGGCGAGAAGCAGCGCGTGGGGATCGCGCGGACGCTGCTGAAGGATCCTGCGATATTGCTGCTGGACGAGGCGACCTCGGCGCTGGACAGCCAGACCGAGGGTGACATCCAGGAATCCTTGCGCGCGATGGGGCAGGGGCGCACGGTGATCATGATCGCGCATCGATTGTCCACGGTGGTTGATGCCGACATGATCGTGGTGCTGGAGGCGGGCGAGAGTGTGGAGCAGGGCAGCCATGCGGCGCTGATGGCGCGCGGCGGGCGCTATGCCGCGATGTGGACCCGCCAGGCCAGCGAGGTGGATGCCGCGGAGTGATGTTTCTTGGGTGAAGGGGGCGGCGCGCTCGGACATCCGCAGGGGATGCCCTCGCGCGCCGCCTCCGATGCCTGCGGCATCGGAGGGTGCCTAGCGCCGGTCCGACGCGCAGGTGGACAGGCCGAAGAGGCGATAGGCCGGGCAGGTCTGGAAGAGCCCGGTGGCCAGCGGCACGATGCCGATCAGGTAGAGCACGCGCCAGCTTGATTCGGTGTTCAGGAAGAACCCGAGGATCAGCGCCGCGCCGATGACGATGCGGATGATCCGGTCGATGGTGCCGACATTACGTTCGAACATGGCTTCAGTCCTTGCAGGGAGGCGCCAATCGTGCGGTCCCGGGCATGGCGCCTTGGGCACATGCCGCCTCGATCCGGTTGTTCTGCTCAATGACGCAGGTCCGGGACCCGCCCCTGCGCCCGTTCGCCCGGGGCCTGACGGCCATGAGCTGTCAAGCATTCAAACATAAAGAATTTGGAATGTCTATTGGGGACATTGCCTCCTACCGCGCTTTCCCTGCCTGCGGCGGCGATGCGTCAATCCTCGGCAGAGGCGGGGCTGCCGGCAGCTTTCAGGTGCTCATGGCAGGCGGGCAGCCTGTCAGGGCTTGCGGTGGTGGCCCCCGTGATGGCGCCGATGATGGCCGTGATGGTGCCGATGCCGGTGGAAATGCCGTTCGATGAAACCCGGCCCGTGCGCCCGGCGGCACCCGCCCTGGGGTGGGCGCCCGTCATGCAGGGCCATTGCCTGCGGGTCGCGCACCATGCCGCGCGGGCATCCGTCATGCGTGCCGCGCCGGTGGTGGCCATGATGGCTCTGCGTGCCATGATAGCCCGGCGCCACCGCCCCGGCCGGGCCTGTCACCGGCATCATCGCCAGAACGCCCAGGCCGAACAAAAGCACCACGACCGCGCGCCGAAGAGGCAAGAACAGTTGCATCGAAAACTCCCGCATGTGGTTTCCCACCTTGCCGCGCTGAGGTTAGCACCTGGTTAACGTGAGGCTTGCAATACCCCTGTGCATAACCTTGCAGCAGGTGGGGACGTTCCGTGCATCCGGGGCCGCGCCCGCCCGTCTGCGGTGACACATCGCCCGGACGGCACCGGTGCGGCGCTTGTTCTTTCACCTATCGAGCCATAGATTTTGGGCAGGGGTGAACGCGGCAAGGTAACGGGAACCGGGGAAACGGCCGATGCGGGTGGATGTGTTCAGCGCCAAGCGCTATGACCAGGCGTTTCTGGGCGCGGCGGCAAAAGACAGCGGGCTGGAGCTGTGCTTTCACGAGGCACGGCTGGGCCCGACGACGGCGCGGTTGGCGCAGGGCGCGGCGGCGGTCTGTGCCTTCGTCAATGATGACCTGGGCGCGGCGGTCCTCGGCGAACTGGCCGCCGGTGACGTGCGCTTGATCGCCCTGCGCTCGGCCGGGTTCAACCATGTCGATCTGCAAGCCGCCCGCGATGCCGGGCTGGCAGTGGCGCGGGTGCCGGCCTATTCGCCCCATGCCGTTGCCGAACACACCCTGGCGCTGATCCTGACGCTGAACCGCAACACGCACCGGGCCTGGAACCGCGTGCGCGAGGGCAATTTCGCGCTCGACGGGCTGATGGGGTTCGACATGCACGCGAAGACGGCGGGCATTGTCGGCACCGGCCAGATCGGCACGGTGCTGGCGCGCATCCTGACCGGGTTCGGCTGCATGGTGCTGGCGCATGACCCAAACCCCAATGCCGAATGCGAGGCCCTGGGCGTGCGCTACGTCCCGATGACCCAGTTGCTGGCCGGGTCCGACATCATCACCCTGCAATGCCCACTGACACCTGCCACGCATCACCTGATCGACGATGCGGCCATCGCGCAGATGCGCAGGGGAGCGATGCTGGTCAACACCTCGCGCGGGGCGGTGGTGGACACGCGCGCGGTGATCCGGGGGCTGAAATCCGGGCGCATCGGCGCGCTGGGGCTGGATGTCTACGAGGAAGAGGGCGACCTGTTCTTCGAGGACCTGTCGCAAACCCATATCCCGGACGATGTCTTCGCCCGGCTGCTGACCTTTCCCAATGTGCTGATCACCGGCCATCAGGGCTTCTTCACCCGTGAGGCGCTGCAGGCCATCGCCGAGACGACCATCGCCAATATCACCGGTTTTCTGCGTGACGGGCAGGCGTTGCATCCCGTGACGCTGCCGGACTGAGATGCCCGCGCTGCTGGCCGGCCTGCCGATCCTGGTGGTGCTGCTGGCCATGGCAGTGCTGCACTGGCGCGCGGCGCTGGCCGGGGCAGCGGGGCTGGGGGTGGCGATGGCCCTGGCCTGGGGCGGCGGGGCGCTGGGCGCGGGACTGCTGGCCGGGGTCATGGGAGAGGCGGCCAGCAGCACGGCGGCGATCTTGTGGATCATCCTGCCGGCGCTGGCGATCTACGAATTGCAGGCGCGGGTCGGCGCGCTGGACCGGCTGCGCGCGGCGCTGGCCCGGCTGAGCGATGATCGCGCGGTGCAGGCGCTGCTGATCGCCTGGTTCTTCGGGCTGTTCATGGAGGGGGCAGCGGGTTTCGGCACGCCGGTGGCGCTGGCCGCGCCCTTGCTGGTGGGGCTGGGGTTCGGGCCGGTGCGGGCGGTGGCGCTGGCGCTGCTAGGCCATGCGGCGGGCGTGTCCTTCGGCGCCGTGGGCACGCCGGCGCTGGCACAGGTGGCCATGCTGGGCCTGCCACCGCAGGCGCTGGCCGGCTGGACGATGAGCCTGCATGCCCTGCCCATGGGGCTCTTGGCGCTGGCGGTGATGCGGCTGGCCAGTGACGGCCCCTTGACCCGCCGCCAGGTGGGGCTGGGGCTGCTGGCGGCGGCCTGCTTTCTGCTGCCGGCGCTGGCGCTGGCCTGGCTTGCCGGGCCTGAACTGACCACGCTGGGCGGCGCGCTGGCGGGGGGCGCGGTCTTTGCCCTGCTGGTGCGGCGACGGCCTGCCGGCGCGAAGGCGCCGCCCTGGCGCCTGGCCGATCTGGCGCGCGATCTGGCGCCCTATCTGCTGATCCTGGGTCTCGTGCTGGCCACGCGGTTGATCGGCCCGGTGCAGCAGGCCCTGTCCGGCCTCTGGCTGGGCTGGCAATGGCAGGGCTATGGCGGCGGGATCGCGCCGCTATACCACCCGGGCAGCCTGCTGGCGCTGGGGCTTGTGCTCAGCGTTCTGCTGTCGGGGCGCGGCCATGCGCTGCGGCCGGCCATCGGCGCGGCGCTGCGCCGGCTGGCGCCGGTGGCGCTGGCGCTGCTGGTCATGCTGGTGCTGGCGCGGCTGATGGTGCATGCCGGCATGATCGACCGGCTGGCCGAGGGCGCGGCGCGCGCCGGGCCGCTGTGGCCGTTGCTGGCGCCGATGATCGGGGCCCTGGGCACCTTCGTCAGCGGCTCGGCCACGGCCTCGAACATCCTGTTCACCGATTTCCAGGCCGCCACCGCGCGGGCGCTGGACCTGCCGGCTCTGCCAATGATCGCGGCGCAGGGAGTGGGGGCGGCGATCGGCAACGCGGTGGCGCCGCACAACATCATCGCCGGGGCGGCGACGGTGGGGCTGACCGGCCGCGACGGCGCGGTGCTGGCGCGCACGCTGGCGCCTGTGCTGGTGCACGCTACGGCGGTGGGGGCGCTGGTGGTTCTGGTGGTCACATTGCACCCGTAGCCCAACCGCCGCATGCGCGCCGTTGCTGGTGCCCGCGGCAGCCGGGACCGCAGATGATCTGGTGCCGGTGGAGGGGCTCGAACCCCCGGCCTTCGCTTTACAAGAGCGCTGCTCTGCCAACTGAGCTACACCGGCCTGTGGCTCGTCTAGCGCCTTTGCCCCGGCGGCTCAAGCGCCCGCGCGCGCGCCCCGCTCCGGCGTCACGCCCCACCCACCCACC
>SKNG01000491.1 GCA_007120685.1 Paracoccaceae bacterium
CCAGCAGGAGGCGCCGTGCTGGGCGATCTTGGCCTGCAGGAGCTTGCCATAGACCTCGGGCCGGCGCGGCATGAAGGGGGCGCCGAAGCAGGTGGAGAAGGTCGGCTGCGGCTCGGTCACGCCGCGTTCGGTGCCGGCCACCTTTGCGGTGAAGCCCGACAGGAAGTGATACATCGCCTGCGCCGGTGTCAGACGGGCGATGGGGGGCAGCACGCCGAAGGCATCGCAGGTCAGCATGATGACATTCTTCGGGTGCCCGCCCAAGGAGGTGTCGGAGGCGTTGGAGATGGCATCAAGCGGGTAGGCGACGCGGGTATTGGCGGTCAGGCTGTCATCGGCGAAATCCAGCGCCAGGGTCTCGGGGTCGAAGATCATGTTTTCCACCACGCTGCCGAAGCGCGACGTGGTTGCGTAGATCTCGGGCTCCGCTTTCGGGTCCAGGTTGATGGTCTTGGCGTAGCAGCCACCCTCGAAGTTGAAGATGCCGGTATCCGACCAGCCGTGTTCATCATCGCCGATCAGCACGCGGCCCGGGTCTGCCGACAGCGTGGTCTTGCCGGTGCCGGAAAGGCCGAAGAACACCGCCGCGTCCGACGGGTCGTCGATGGCATGGTTGGCCGAGCAGTGCATCGCCATCACGCCCTTGCCGGGCAGGATGTAGTTGAGCAGCGTGAAGACCGATTTTTTGTTCTCGCCGGCGTATTCGGTATTGGCAATCAGGATCGTCCGCCGGTCGAAGTTCAGCGCGATCACGGTCTCTGATCGGCAGCCATGGCGTGCCGGATCGGCCTTGAAGGACGGGCAGTTGATGATCGTCCATTCCGGCACGAAACTGTCGAGTTCTTTGCGCGCGGGTCGGCGCAGCAGGTGACGGACGAAAAGCCCGTGCCAGGCCAGTTCGGTGACGACGCGCACATCAAGCCTGTGGGCGGGGTCGGCGCCGGCATAGAGATCCTGCACGAAGAAATCCCGGCCCTTCATATGCGCCAGCATGTCATCATGCAGTCGGTTGAATGCATCCGGCGCCAGGGGGGCGTTGTTGTCCCACCAGATGCTGTCTTCCACCGAAGGGCTGCGCACCACGAACTTGTCCTTGGGCGAGCGGCCGGTGAACTGGCCGGTGGCGACAAGGAACGCGCCGCCTCGGCCCAACGTGCCCTCTCCGCGCGCGACGGCCGCATGCACCAGCGCGGGCTCGACCAGATTGTAGGCCACCGAACCCAGGCCGGTGATGCCTTGGTCTTCCAGCCGTTTTTCCGGATTGACGCGCCCCGTTGTCATCTGCTTGCTCCTTCGCCCTGGCCGCATGGCCCCGAGGTCATGACGCGCCGCCGCTGTCGCCGGCCGGTTCGCCAAAATCCTCCTATTGGCGCTATATCACGGCGCCATCGAGAAAGAACAGGACGCATTCCGCCAGTTAGCGCAACCAGAAACCTGTTACCGCAAACGTGGCGGAACGTTGCAAATCTGCCGCTGTCGGCAGGGAAATCTTGACCAGTCGCCCCTCATAATGTGCCTGATTCGTACTATTCGGTTGATTCCTGGCGTCATTCACATAAAGATGGCGAAAAAAAGAACAACCGAGCAGCAAGAGGACAGGCAATGTCTAAAATCGCCCTGGTGGACGATGACAGGAACATCCTGACGTCGGTTTCCATTTCGCTTGAGGCCGAGGGCTTCAACGTTCAAACCTACAACGACGGCCAGTCGGCGCTGGATGCCTTCAACCGGAAGCTTCCGGATCTGGCGGTGCTGGATATCAAGATGCCGCGCATGGACGGCATGGAACTGCTGCAGCGCCTGCGGCAGAAGACCCAGATGCCGGTGATCTTCCTGACCTCGAAGGATGATGAGATCGACGAGGTGCTGGGGCTGCGCATGGGCGCGGACGACTATGTGAAGAAGCCTTTCTCGCAGCGGCTTCTGATCGAGCGGATCCGCTCGCTTCTGCGGCGTCAGCAGGCGGTGGAAACTGGCGAGGTCGGCACCACCGAGGAAACCAAGATGATGGTGCGCGGGTCACTGACCATGGACCCGCTGCGGCACTCGGTGAATTGGAAGGGCGAGGAGGTGACGCTGACAGTCACCGAGTTTCTGCTTTTGCAGGCGCTGGCGCAGCGGCCGGGCTTCGTGAAGAGCCGCGATCAGCTTATGGACGTGGCCTATGACGATCAGGTCTATGTCGATGACCGAACGATCGACAGCCATATCAAGCGATTGCGCAAGAAGATGCGGTCGGTCGATCCGGAGTTCTCGTCGATCGAGACGCTGTATGGCATCGGCTACAAGTATAATGAGGCGTAACGGACAATCACCACCGGGCGGCGCGGGCCGTCCCGGGGGTGTGGGCTCGGATCGGGCATGGCGTTGAACACACAGGCTAGCAGCGGCGAGGGGCCGGGCAATCAGGTGGTGCTGGGCGAGGACTGGGTGCGCCCGCCGACCGCCGTTGACACCGAGGTGCGCCAGCGGCGCGCCCGGCGCGGCTGGCTGTCGGTGTTCCGCTCGCCGCTGGCGCGCAAGATCGTTCTGTTCAACATGCTGGCGCTGGTGCTGCTGGTTGCCGGCGTGCTGATGACCAACCCGTTCCGCGATACGCTGGTGCGCCAGCAGGAACACGCGCTGATTGCCCAGGCCGAGGCGCTGTCCGACCTGATGGCGTTGCGGGGGCCGGAGACGCGGGAGCCGGAGACGCGGGGGGCTGAGACGCGGGGGGCGGAGACGGCGGGGGCGGAGACGGCGGGGGCGGAGACGGCGCCGGACGCCAGCTACGATTCGGCTCAGGCACGAGCCTTCCGCACCGCCGCTCTGGGTGCCCTGACCCTGAACGCCGAGACCGAGCTTCTGTTGCTCGATGCCGACGGCATCGTCGAAGCGGTGCGCCGTGGCCATGCGGCGCGCAGTTCGACCCCGCTCTCCTCCGTCGCGCCGGATGTGCCGCCCACCCCCATTTCGGACGCTCTGGACGCGATCTGGTCGGTGTTCACGGTCTTCACGCCCGGCCGCGCGCCGCGCGCCCCGGAACCGGCGGCGCTGCTGGCCGAATTGCACGCGGCGGCGCTGACGGGCACCAGTGCGGTCAGGGTGCTGCCGCTGGCACAGGGCGTACGGGTCGTCGTGGCGGCGCCGGTGCTGGACCAGGGCCAGGTCGCCGGTGTGCTGGTCATGCAGCAGATCCCGGCCGGGATGGAGGGCATGCTGCGCGCCGAGCGCGAGCAGGTGCTGCAGATGTTCGTCGTGGCCCTGCTGGTGTCGGTGGGGCTTAGCATCGTGCTGGCCTCGACCATCGCCAACCCGCTGTCGGACCTGGCCACGGCGGCCGAACTGGGGCGCGACCGCAACGCCCGGCGCATGTCGCCGGGCCGCGTGCGCATCCCCGACCTGACTGGCCGGCCGGACGAGATCGGGCGGCTGTCGGGGGCGATGCGGGGCATGGTCTCGGCACTCTACGACCGGATCGATGCCAACGAACAGTTTGCTGCCGATGTCTCGCATGAGATCAAGAACCCGCTGGCCAGCCTGCGCTCGGCCGTGGGGACGTTGCGCGTGGCGCGGCGCGAGGAGCAGATCAATCGGCTGCTGGATGTGATCGAGCACGATGTGCGCCGGCTGGACAGGCTGATTTCGGATACCTCGAACGCTTCGCGGCTGGACAGCGAACTGGTCAGGGAAGAAGAGGAATCCTTCAATCTGTGCCGGACGCTGGACAATCTGTGCGAATACCTGGCCCAGGAGGCGGCGGCGAAGAATGTCTCGCTGATCACCGAACTGCCGTTGGAGCCGATCATCGTGCAGGGGCTGGAGGCGCGTCTGGCGCAGGTCTTCGTGAACCTGATCACCAATGCCATTTCCTTCTGCGAGGATGGCGACGCGGTTCGGGTCTGGACCCGCAAGCGCGATAACCGGGTGCTGGTGGTGGTCGAGGATACCGGGCCGGGCATTCCGGAAGAGGCGCTGACAAAGGTGTTCAAGCGGTTCTATTCCGAACGCCCCGAGAACCAGTTCGGCAACCATTCCGGGCTGGGCCTGGCGATTTCGAAACAGATCGTCGAGGCGCATGGCGGGGTGATCTGGGCCGAAAACATCCGCCCCACCGATGCCGACAAGCATTCGGCCCCGCTGGGGGCGCG
>SKNG01000204.1 GCA_007120685.1 Paracoccaceae bacterium
GATGCGCTGGTCAACAACGCCGGCACCTGCTTCATGTCCGATTTCCCGGACATCCCGGCGGCGGAATTCGACCGCCAGATGGCGATCAACTTCTCCTCGGCCTTTCACTGCTGCCAGGCGGCGGTGAAGGCCATGGCCGGCCGGCCCGGCGTGCGCAAGATCGTCAACATCAGCTCAAACGGCGCCTATAACTTCGATGTCTTCGACCCCCCGCATTACCGCGCCAGCAAGGCGGCGATGGATACGCTGACCAAGGACCTTGCCCGCCGCTACGCGCGCGACCGGATCGCGGTGAATTCGCTGGCCCCGGCGATGACCGAAACGCCGCTTTTCGGCGTCCTGTCGCCCGAGGTGCTGGAAGCCGCCATCGCCCAGATGCCCCATGGCCGCGCCATGCGGGCCGAGGAAGTCGCGGCCTGGGTTGGCTTCCTGCTCTCGCCCGCCGGGGATATCTGCAGCGGCAATGTCATCATCCTGAACCAGGGCCGTGACGTGCGCTGATGCGCCGGCGCCCGCGCATCCGCCTACGGTCACGCAAACGCCTCCGGCGCCTTGCGCAGCCCGGGCCATTGTTGCGGGCAGTGGCCGTAGATGACGAACGCGTCGCGCGCGCGCGCCAGCGCCATCAGCCGCGCCGCACTGGCGCGCGCGGCCTCGGGGTCCGGGGCGCCGGCAAAGCCCTCCTTTATCTCGGCGGGCCGGGAAATGGCGTCAGAGGTCAGCAGTACCGCCCCGGTCTGCGGCAATTCTACCAGCAGCGAAAGCTGCCCCGGCACATGGCCCGGCACCAGCAGCACCTCCAGCCCCGGCGCGAGCGTCACATCGCCCTCCACCACGCGGTAGTCGCGCGCGGGCCACTCCATGGGCCGCACATCGCCCCAGTAGAGCGGACGCTCCAGCCGGTGTTCCGGGCCGGACAGCAGGATCGGCGCCTGCGGGAAGTCATGCAGGCCGCCGACATGGTCGATATGGCTGTGGGTCAGGATCAAGAGGTCGATGTCTTCGGGCGCCAGCCCGCACAGGGCCAGTTGCGCGGCGGGCAGGTTTTCCGGCCCGCAGTGCAGCACCTCGCCGAATGCGCCCAGCCGGTCCTCGGCGCTGGCAGCGGCGGTGTCATGGGCATATTTCGCCGGAAAGCCGGTATCCACCAGCACGGCTTCGCCGGCATCGGTGCGGATCAGGAAGCCGCAGATGCCGATGACGCGGCCGTTGGCATGCACGCGAAACAGCCCGTAATCCAGCACCGTCAGCGATACCGGCCTGCCCTTGAGCACCTTGTCTGAAATCAAACCCACTCCCCCATCTTTGGCGACAGAAAGAATTGAGCGCATGACGAAAGTCAAGATCCACACGCTTTTCCAGTATCTTCTGGACACCACCGAAGCCGAGCCGGAGGCGATTGTCGGCTTCTCTCTGTCACGCGCGCCGAAGCTGGGTGATTTCCTGGCCGATCTGGACCCGGCGCTTTCGCTGGACTGGAACCAGCAGTCCTTTCGCGGCCTGCCGGCGCTGCGCGCGCATGTGCTGGAACAGGCCGGGCTGACCGGGCTTTGCCAGCCCGATGACGTGCTGATCACCGCCGGCGCGGCCGAGGCGAATTATCTGGCCATCCGCCAACTGGTCCAGCCGGGTGACGAGATCGTCACCGAAAGCCCCGGCTGGCCGCAGGCCGCCGTGCTGGGAAAGGCCGTGGGCGCGCGGATGCGCATCATCCCGCGGCGAGAGGAAGACGGCTGGGCGCTGTCCCTCAAGGCGCTTGCCGAAGCGGTGACGCCGAGGACCAAGCTCATCTTCCTGTCCAACCCTAACAACCCCACAGGGCAGGTGCTGGATGCCGACGCACTGGCGGAAATCGTCGCCATCGCGCGGCGGGTGGGTGCCTGGCTTCTGGTGGACGAGGTCTATGCCGGGCTGGAATGGGAAGGCCCGCGCGCGCCGTCAATCGCCGGGATGTATGAGCGCGGCATCACCACCGGCAGCGTGTCCAAGGCGCTGGGGCTGCAGGGGTTGCGCACCGGCTGGATGATCTGCCGTGACCCGGAGTTGATCATGGACGCCGTGATCCTGCGCGAAAACGCCAGCGAGATCATGAACATCATGGGCGAGGTCATCGCCGAGATCGCCCTGCGCCCGGCCCGGCTGGCCGCGGCCATGGAAACCGCGCGGGCCGAGGGGCGCGCCAATCTGGAAAGGCTGGACCGGTTCGTGGCCGAGGAACCGGGGCTGGCGTGGGTGCGCCCGCGCGCCGGGCTGATCGGGCTGGCGCGGCTGACCGACGGCGAGCACAGCGAGGCCTTCGCCCGCCGCCTGCTGGCGCCCCCCTACCGCACCTTCCTGTTGCCCGGCACCGCTTACGGCCAGCCCCATCACATCCGTCTGGGCGTGGGCGGCGGGGCCGAGGTGAACCTGGAGGAGGGCCTGTCACGGCTTTCGCGCTGCCTGCGCGCGGGTCCGGTGGATCTGGAAGACGGCTGACACGTCCCGGCGCCCCGGACCGACCTTCAGCAGGGGTCCCGCCCAGCCCCTGACCCGCCGCCCGCGCGGCCACACCATCTCCGGCTGATCGCCTTGGCAAGCACGGGCGGTGTGACGGCCCCGGGTCATCTTCGCCCGGGCCGTCTGATACGAAATCCGGCAGATTGGCTCGGGACCGACGGACATCGAAGGAAAACGGGCTTTCGAAAGCCCGTTTGCACGCGCCTTTGAAGGCGCATCACCCCGCCCCAGCCGAAGCGATCAGCCGGAAATGGTATGATGGCACATTGCGCGCCGTGAGCCTGCCGCGCGCCGCCTGACCTCGATGGCGCCGAGCTACAAATTGGCGCCAGTCGAAATTCGGCCGCGACACTTTCAACACAGCCCCATCCTGCTTACCTTGAGCTATCAAAAGGAGGTAGTCATTGGCTGAACAGACATCGAAACTCCCACCGATCGACCCCTCGCACGCCACTGTTGTCGAAAACGCCGGCGGCCGGATCATCCCCCTGGAGCCGATTGGCGCGCAGGTATCGGGGTTTGACCTGACCTTGCGCGAACCGCTCCCGGCCGAGGTTATCGCCGCGCTGGAACTGGAAATGGCACGGCGCGGGTTTCTGGTCTTCAAGAACGACCGGCAACTGGCGCCCGAGGATTTTCTGCGTGCGAGTTGCCTCTGGGGCGGGCGCGAATTGCACAGCACCCATGGCGTGCACCCGCAGACGCCCGACGGCAACCCGCACATCTTCCGGCTGTCAAACGACGAACGCCACGGCATCCCGGACGTCGGCCCGCAATGGCACAACGACGGCAGCTTCCTGCCCGCGACCTTCTCGCATTCGGGCTATCACATCATCCGACCGGCCGAGAACGGCGGCGGCACGCATTTCGCCCATCAGGGGCTCGCCTACGAGGCGCTGCCAGCCGAGCAGCAGGAGCGCTGGCGCCGCCTGTCCTCGGTCAATTCCGCCTCGGGCGTGGTGCATCCGCTGGTGCATGAACATCCCCTCACCGGGCAGAAATGCATCTGGCTGCATCTGGGCATGACCGGCGCCGTGATCGAGAAGCTGCCGGACAGAGACGCCTTCCGCCTGCTCGATGCCGACGAGTTGAAGGCGCTGTGCCACGCCTATAACGACATCCTGAACGCGGGCCTGACCGACGGCTATGCGATCGCCTTCGAATACAGCGAAAACGATTGTGTCTTCATCGACAATCTGTCGGTCGCGCATCGCGCCGCGCCGGAGGCGCATATGCCCGTCGAAAAGCAGGGCCTGCGGATCATGCATCGCAGCACCGTGAAGGGCGTGCAGGACCTCGCCCCCGGTTTCGGCCTGCCGCAGCATGCCCGCATCGACGGCCCCAACCCGGTGGGCGAGGGCGTCTGGCAGGGCGGCGGGATCGGTTTTCGCTGGGATGACGGCATCCGGATGCGGAACTAGCCGCCCCCCGCAAGCGCACGACCCCAGGGATTGGAGACCAGCCAGATGAGCGGCCCCTTGCACGGCTTTCGGGTGATCGACCTGACCACGATGATTTCCGGCCCGCTGGCCACCATGACCCTGGCCGATCAGGGCGCCGAGGTGATCAAGATCGAACACCCCGAAGGCGGCGATCTCAGCCGCCGTGTGGCCGGGCGGC